>JAHILC010000085.1 GCA_018897225.1 Actinomycetota bacterium | reverse complement strand
CATCGCTGCTGCACAAAAGACCACATAGAGCCCACGCTGTTTGAGAAGCAGTGCTTATTTTTAAGGGAACATACCTTTTATCTTCATATGATTTGCAGCTTTCGCCCCATCCTCCGTCCTTATTCTGAATCCCTTGCAGCCATCTTTCTGCCTTGAGTATAGTACTCCCAAAAGAACAACCTATCGAATCAAATGCCTGAAGAGATTTACTGGTACCGTAAATGTAATTTACACCCCATCTCCCATGCCAGCTTCCATCATTTTTCTGGGTCTTATACAAATATCTTAAAGCCTTTTTAACCGGCAAATAATCCTTGTGGTAATTTAAATATCCAAAAATATTAAGCACGTGGGCTGTAATATCAGGACTTCCAAAGTCAAGTGGAGTTATAAAATCAGCATAAGGTATATGCCTTAGAAGCTTCTTATTGTTGTTTTTATCAAAAGCTGCCCAACTGCCGTCATTGTTTTGCATTCCTAAAATCCAATTAATACCGGATTTAATGGCAGATTTCTTCTGATTATTATAAACATCATTAAGATTAACGCAGTTTAATGCATGGCACACTATTGCTGTGTCGTCTATATCAGGATAATAATTGTTATAAAATTCAAAAGACCAGCAGCCTGGCTCCACTTTAGGATTTTTAATCTTCCAGTCTCCTTCAGTTTTTATATGCTTTTTTAAAAGCCATAATGCTCCATTTTTTAGAGCTGCATTATTTTTATCAACACCTGACTCAACAAGAGCAATAATTGCCCACGCCGTGTCCCACACCGGGGAGGTTGCAGGCTGAAGAATAATCTCACTTGAATTTTCAACTATGAAATCATTAAGACCTTCAATGCCTTTTTTTATAACAGGGTGATCGTTTCTATAGCCCATACATTTAAGAGCTATTATTGAAAAAAGCCATGGAAGCATAATACCACCCCAGCTTCCATCTTCCTCCTGTCTTTGCAATATCCATTTTTCAACCATAGAAAGTGCAGTTTTTCTTCCGGGTTTTACTTTCAAAGGTAGCTTTTCCCAGATCTTTATTGCTTCAACAAGGAGTATAAGGAATGCTTCAATACTCACAGGATTTTTTACCTTTATCGGAGTTCCTGTTTTGATATTTTTTTTATCTGTATAGAGCTCAACTACTGACTCTAGCTCTGATATTTTAAGAACAGGTCTTAATGTTAATATGATGCTAAAAGCCATTATTGTAGCTCTAGTCCAGCTTGCAAAATCATAAATATTAATATAAAAGGATCTTGGCAGGAAAATAATTTCAGGTGGAATCATTGGTAAAGCTTTCCATGGATATTGGCCAAAAAGAGCAAGTATGATTTTTGTATAAGTGTTTGTTTTTTCAATTCCTCCATTTGAAATTATGAAATTCCTGGCCTTTTTCATAAATTCTGCATCAGGTGAAATACCCATCATTTTAAAACAAAAATAAGACTGGACTGTTACATCAAGGCTGCCTTCACCTTCATAATAAAGACTCCAGGAACCATCTGAATTTTGTCTTTTGTGAAGATAATTAAAAGCTTTTTTATCTTTATTTCCATCTTTAATTCCAAGAAACCTCATTAGCGGAATAAAACCGGCCATAACACTTACATCTGCTTCAAGAAGCCCTGCCCAATAACCTTCCTTGTGCTGTATTGATAAAAGGTAATTCTGTGCACTTTTTATACTTATGTTTATTTCTTTTAAATCCATTTCAATAATTAAAAATTTAATTTTTTATATAATTCTTAACATAACCATTATCTCTGAACCACCTTACTGCTTTTTCGAAAGTATTTTCAACAGGCGTTAATTTAATGCCAAGCTCTTCTGTGTCTTTTATACAATTAAAAAATCTCTTTCTATAAGCAGTTTTTGCGGCAGCTAAAGGTACTCTTGGATGTTTTTTTAATATTCTGCCCGAAAAAAATTCATCAACATAAGCAAAGGATTTGACAACCCACAGAGGAATTTCTCTTTTTGGAGCTTGAATTCCCGTAATTTTTTCCAGAATTTCAAAAATCTCTTTTAATGTTAAGTTTTTATTTCCAACTATGTATCTTTTTCCGTTTTTATCTTTTTGAATTGCTGCAATATGGGCATCTGCTAAATCCTGGACATCAATTATGTTAAGTCCGGTATTTACATAAGCAGGCATTTTATTGTTTATGAAATCAAGCACTATTCTGCCTGTCGGAGTAGGCTTTACGTCTCCCGGGCCAATAGGTGTTGTTGGATTAATGATTGTAATCGGAAATCCCTTTTCAATCATTTTTAAAACTTCAATTTCAGCCAGTATTTTTGATTTTTTATAATCTCCTGCAACACTGTCCAGATCATTCAATTCCAGGGCTTTATTATCTTCAGGGGATATTTTTGAAATATTGATGGTAGACTCACTGCTTGTATAAACTATTTTTTCAACTCCTTCCTCAAATGCAGCTTTCATAATATTTTTTGTGCCCTCAACATTGATTTCATAAAATAGTGCGGGGTTTTTGGACCAGAAAGCATAAAATGCGGCAGTATGAATAAGCGCCGAACAGTTTTTCAATGAATTTTTTAATGAAGCAAAATCAGTTAAATCGCCATAAAAAATATTTACTGGCAGACCTTTTATATTTAAATTTTCGCTGTTTTTTCTAATCAATATATTTGTTTCATAACCTGCTTTCACAAGTTTTCTTGTAATGTTGCTGCCTATAAATCCTGTTGCACCGGTAACTAATATTTTCATTTGGATATCCCTGCTTTCATCTGACTTTTCAAGAAAAATTCCACTTCAGAATTTTTAATAAATCATTCATCCCTGCGCTTGATATAGCGCTTGCTTCAAAACCACAGTGCATCATGCAATTAAAACACCTTTGGTCAGCATCTGTTCCATATTTTTCCCAGGAAGTATTTTCTATATATTCCCTGTAAGTAGAAAAGTGGCAATCTGTTATGAGATAACACGGGCTTTTCCAGCCTTTTACATTAAATGTTGGAGTTGACCAGGGCATACATTTAAGATTTCGTTTTCCCTGAAGAAATTCCCAGTAAAGAGGTGTATTGTAAATTTTTATACCGTTAAGTTTTGAATAAATATTTGCAAATGTTTTGTAAATTTCAGTTTTTTCCATAAACATGTCTTTTTTTTCAACTGAACTATAATGAAATCCTGGCGAAACAAGCACACCCTGTATTCCTAATGTCATTAAATAAGAAAACAGGTTTAGGATTTCATTTTCATCAGTGTTTTTGTATATTGTTGTATTTGTCATAACCCTGAAATTCAGTTTTACAGCTTTTTCTATACCTTCAATAGCTTTTTCAAAAACATTATTGGCTCCTGCAATACTGTTATGTACTTGAGAAAATCCGTCAAGATGAACTACAAGGTTCAATTCTTTTTTTGGTTTTATTTCGTCAACAAAGTCTGAAAGTAGCAATCCGTTTGTACATAGATATATAAAAAAACCTCTTTTTAAGAGCTCGTTTACAATTTCCTTTATCTGAGGATGGATCAAAGGTTCTCCTCCTGTTATTGATACAACCGGCGCTTTTGCCTGCTGGGCAGCGTCAATACATTCAGATACTGTTAATTTTTTAGATAAAACTTCCCTGTATTCCCTTATTCGTCCACATCCGGAGCAGTTAAGGTTGCATTTAAAAAGAGGTTCGAGCATTAACGTATAAGGGATCTTGTCTACACCTCTAATTTTATTTGAAATAATATTTTTTATTATTTTTGAAGATAGTTTTGCCGAATAAATCATCTTTGTTTTTTAAAAAGTATCTTTTTTCTTTTTCAAATATTTACTATTTTTTAGCTCACCTATGCTGGAAGCTCCAATTCCAAACATGGCAATTTTTAAACCTAAAGCAATTTCCCTTATGTATTCCATACATTTGTCGACTGATACATGAATATTTTTAAGCGCTGGAAGTCCGATACCTGCAATGTCAGCACCAAGTGCTATTGCCTTTGCAACATCCAAACCGCTTCTGATTCCTCCGCTTGCAATTATTTTCACAGGGATGTTTTCTGCAGCTTTTTTTACTGATAATATGCTTTCAGCTGTAGGTATACCCCACTGGCAAAAGTCATCAGCTACTTTTTTGAAAATCTTGCTGGTGACCCTGTTTTTTTCAACTTCAATCCACGATGTGCCTCCAGCTCCGCCAACGTCAATTCCGGAAACTCCTGCCGCAAGTAATTTCTTTGCAGTTTCCTCTGATATGCCAAATCCAACTTCACGCACTACCACGGGATAAGTTGCGTTCT
>JAHILC010000010.1 GCA_018897225.1 Actinomycetota bacterium | reverse complement strand
GACTTCGGGAGAAGATACTCCAACATCTCTATCATCGGTAAAAGTTACTATGGCAATAGTTGGTATAAAATTTTCCATATATAATCCCCCTTAAAAAGACAGTATTGTTTTTAACTCCAGTTTTAAAAATAAAGAAATATATTAAAGTATTTATTAAATATTATGATGAATAAAGTACTCTAATAAACATTCATGTCTTCATCAATCCTGCTGGCAGGTTTGCTTTTTTCAAAGACAACAACTTTTATCCATGAACTTATTTCTTCCTCCGGTTTTATTTCAAGAGCAGTTCCATTTTTTATTGATTCAATAAGTCCTAAACCTGGATAGGATGACCACGGTTCTATGGCAAGATTATATGTTGAGCTGTACCATGGATAATCATTACCTCCACCGTAAACAAACCAAAAATATAGATACTTAAAAACAGAATTATCAAATAAAAAACCAATTCCTAAATTCTGTTTTAAATTAGTTACTGCAAACCAATTTTCATACAGGTCTTTAGCATATAATAAATCTGCAACACGGGCTTTCTTTGATAATACTTTAGATAAATCAACCTTACTGCCATCAATGCCGGGAAATTCTATTAAAGTGCCCTTAGAATTTTGTTTAACCAGAGGATTGGAACTGATTGAAACAGGATTTGAAATTAATTCTTTTGCATTAAAGCTAATTATGCAATCATTGGATAAAAAAGGTTCACCAAAACAGGGATGATGCCCCCACATAAAATTAAGCTTTTCACTGCATTTATTTGATATTTTCTCATCAATATAAATTTCAGGCTTACCCTCTTTCAGGGTAATAATTTTTTCAACATAAAGAGGCATTTTTTTTAAACTTAAAAAAAACTTTATGGAAATCTCGGAAGAAGTATCTTTTAAGATTTCATAATTCCAGGGCAGTTTTGGTGTCTCATCATGAAGTCCGTAAGAAGCACCCTTATAAATGCACGCAGATCCTCCATTGGGAATGATTTCTTGCCAGCCGCCAAGATAGGTTTCTAAAAAATTAGAATTATCTAAAAAATTACCATTTATATCCGAGGATGAAAAATTCTTTGGTGAAACCCACATAAAATCAATGTCTTTAGGCTTATAAATCACCTCTAAAATATCAGTTCCTTTACCAACAAGAATAGAAAGCTTAATTTTCTCATTTTCCATTGTGATGAGCTTTAGTCCTTTATATTCGAGCTCATCATTAATCCTGCAGCCGTAGTTTCTTCTATTAGCATTCATTTAATTATCCTTGGGTATTCTTTTTATGTTTTTATCAAAATAATTTTATGTAAAATATACATCAACTTTTTGTTCTTGAGTTACTTTCTTAACATTTAAAGGATAGTTTCTAAAATGATTAGCTGCCCAGTAATAAGCTACAGTATTATCTACAGCTCGCTCACTTGCCTGTATTGTATGATTGGTGCATAATATATGTCCACCACCTGGCGAAAGTATTTCAATTGTTTTTCTAACTTCTTCAGCAACTTCTTTAAATGTCTTAATATTAAGAACTCTTCTAGTATCAACATTACCCCAAAAGCTAAGTTTTTTACCATATTTTTTCTTTATCTCTTCAGTATTATTAACATCTGTCTGCAAAGGGTTTAATATATCAAATCCTAGTTCAATAAAATCTTCTATAACCCAGTCAATTTTGCCATCACAGTGAAATGCGATCTTAATATCTTTGTTTATTTTCTTAACTTCACTAACCATGTAGGCATACCTTGGTTTTATTAGCTCTCTAAAAATTTTCGGGTTTATGTATGGACCTCTTTCATGAGCAATATCATCTCCCCACCAGATGATATCAACCCCCATTTGAACTAATTTTTTTGAGATTTTTAACGAGTACTCCATAGTTATATCCAACAATTCTATTGCAAAATCCCTGTTTAAATATAAATCTGTAAGAAAATTCTCAAGTCCCCTTAAGTACCATGCCGCTTCAAACATTGTACATGCACAGCCGCCAAGAATTGCATATTCTTTAACTTCATTTTTTAATAAATTTTCATACATCTTAAATTCATTTTTATGAACTTCGAAAGGATCGGGTAACTTATAATTGTCATATTTTTTGATATCTGCCAGTGGATGTTCAGCAAATTCACAATAGCTTCCAAATTGTTGTGGATGCTGTTTCCACTTAATACCAAATTGATCCTGAAAAAGGTTCGGACCTATTTGTCTTTCAGGTTTTAGTGTAGAACTATAACCATCACAAAAACCTAAAGTCAGATACAATAAATCATTGCCTAAAGCTTTTGTCAGAGCAAAAGGGTCCTGGCTAAGGTCTAGATTTAAACCCTT
>JAHILC010000084.1 GCA_018897225.1 Actinomycetota bacterium | reverse complement strand
GAAATAAAGCTAATTACACCCATAGCCATGGAAGAAGGTTTGCGATTTGCTATCCGTGAAGGTGGAAGAACCATAGGTGCGGGAAGCATAACTAAGATAATAGAGTAAAATTTTTGGCAATTTTTAAGTTGACAACTAATAAATATAATGGTAATTTAGGAATTTGCGTTTGCTTAATAGTTTTCAATAATTTAGCTGAAATGTGGTAATGCATTTTTTTAGTAAATTAAGTTAATGGTGGATTGAGTTGAGACAGACAATTATAATTGCATGTGAAGAGTGCAAAAGAAGAAATTACAGCACAGAAAAAAATAAAACGAGCGATCCTGAAAAGATTGGAATAAAAAAGTATTGTAAATGGTGCAAGAAACATACTTTACACAAGGAGACCAGATAAGGCTCAGATAGGGCTGTAGCTCCAATGGTAGAGCACCGGTCTCCAAAACCGGGTGTTGGGGGTTCGAATCCCTCCAGCCCTGCCAGTTGTTTCTAAGCCATGTTTTTTTATTTATTATGTTGATTTTATTTAATAATTTTAAAAAGAGAATTATGTAATGGCAAAGAAAAAAATACCTTTTAAATATAGACCAAAACAGGTAATGCAAAGGCAGTTAAAGGATAGAAAACCTCCTTCAGCTCCCTCTAAAAGAAAGATTGACTGGAAGCTATTTTTCAAAAAGTTACCTGGAAGAATAGCTAAATTCTTTAGAGATGTCGTTCATGAACTAAAAAGGGTTACCTGGCCATCGAGAAAAACTCTTTTTACTTATACTATAGTTGTAGTTATAGCTCTGATTTTTTTTGCAGTCCTTCTAGGCGTGTTTGACTTTGCTTTTCTGCGATTAATCGAGCTACTTGCTAAGATTTAGATTTTTGGTGATTAGATTATGAGACCCAGATGGTATGTAATTCATTCCTATGCAGGATATGAAAATAAAGTAAAAACAAATTTAGAGCATAGAATTGAATCTATGAATATGGGAGATAAGATCTTCGATATCTATATTCCCACTGAAGATGTAATGGAAATTACTGGTGGCAAGAAACAGGTATCTTCAAAGAAAATGTTCCCAGGCTACCTTCTCGTAAAAATGTTTCTTGATGATGACTCATGGTATGTAGTTAGGAATACTCCGGGAGTCACTGGTTTTGTTGGAAGCGGGGATAAACCAACACCACTGCCTGATAAAGAAGTTGGAAAAATAATGAAACGGGAAGTTTCTGAAAAGCCAAAACCAAAAACAGATTTTGAAGTCGGTCAGCCTGTAAAAGTAATATCGGGTCCTTTTGGTAATTTTGATGGTAGTATAAGTGAAATCAATTTAGACCAGGGCAAACTTAAGGTTCTGGTAAATATATTCGGAAGGCAAACACCTGTAGAGCTTAATTTTGATCAGGTGTCAAAAATTTAAGTAAATAAAAAAGTTGAAAAATTTCATACTGAATGTATAATGTACAAGTTGCGTATTTATATTAGAGAATTACAAAAAATTTTCACAGAGGTAAACATAGCAAATGGCTAAAAAAGTTATAGCACAGGTTAAATTACAAATACCGGCAGGTCAGGCAAATCCGGCGCCTCCGGTAGGTCCGGCGCTTGGGCAGCATGGTGTTAACATAATGGAGTTTTGCAAAGCTTTTAATGAAAGAACTGCAAAGGATTCAGGTGTAATAATTCCGGTTATTCTGACAGTATATTTTGATAGAACTTTTAGTTTCATAACGAAAACACCTCCTGCAGCAGTGCTGATAAAAAATGCTATTAGCCTGGAAAAAGGTTCCAAGGAACCAAATAAGCAGAAGGTAAGTGAAATTAGCAGAGAACAGCTGGAAAAAATTGCAAAAACAAAGTTGCAGGATTTGAATACGAGAAGTGTTAGTAATGCAGTTAAGATAATCGAGGGCACCGCAAAAAGCATGGGTGTAAAAGTTGTTGAATAATAAGAGTTTCTGTTTTTAATAACAAAGGTGGTTAGAGTTGAGAAGAGGCAAAAAATATTTATCAAAAGTAGAAAATTTAAATAAAGAAGAAGTCCTTACTCCTTTTAAAGCTTTAAAATGGGTAAAGGAAAATCATTATGCGAATTTTGATGAGTCTGTAGATATAAGCATAAACCTTGGGGTAGATCCAAGAAAAGCAGACCAGATAGTCAGAGGAACATTAGTTTTACCTCATGGAACAGGTAAAATCCCGAGAGTTCTTGTTTTCGCTCAGGGCGACAAGGCTGCGGAGGCTAAAAATGCCGGTGCTGATTATGTGGGCGGAGAAGAGCTTGCAGAGAAAATAAGTGGTGGATGGCTTGATTTTGATGTTTGTATTACCACCCCCGACATGATGAAGCATGTAGGCAAGTTGGGTAAAGTTCTGGGTCCCAGGAAACTGATGCCAAATCCCAAGTCAGGTACTGTTACCATGGAAGTGGGAAAAGCTGTAAGCGATTCAAAAAGGGGAAGACTTGAATACAGGACTGATAAAAATGGTGTAGTTCAATGTCCTTTAGGCAGAGTATCATTTGAGTTAGAAAAGCTGCTTGAAAATTATTCTTCTTTAATTGAAGCAATTATAAGATCAAAACCTTCTGCTGCTAAAGGTAAATATATAAAGGGTATTTATATTTCTTCAACAATGAGCCCTAGCGTAAAGATTGATCTTAATAAGAGCACAGATATTGAGGAAGTAGCATAAGAAAAAATTAAATACCAAATTAGCCCGAGACAGTAGGTGTTACTTTAATAGGCAGTTGATTACAAGCAGGTAACTTAATTCCCTACCCAGGTTGATTTTAAGGTTAACTATAGCAATAAGTTATAATTTATTGATCGACCTTAAAAACATCTTGATAGTTTTGGGGTCGATTTTGTTTTTTATATTGATATTTATTTATTGAATATTTCATAGTTTTAAATTAAAAATTACGGGGGTATAAATGGTAAGACAAGATAAGGTAAGACAGGATAAAATCGATAGGGTCGAAGAGGTAAAAACAATATTTGAAAGTGGCAGAGGACTTATTTTTACGGACCATAGCGGGATTAAGGCTGAAGATTCCGTAAAAATAAGAAACAGGCTTGCTGATATTGATGCTTATATAAAAATTATAAAAAATACACTTGCTCTTATAGCTGCGCAAAAAGTACTTGAAGAGATGGATTTATCAGGGGTTTTCAAAGGTCCTACAAGCATAATTGTGAGTGGCGAAAATATGGTGTCTACTGCCAAACTTGTTAAGAATTTTACCAGGGAGTTTGAATCTTTTAGAGTTAAGGCAGGTATATTTGAAAACATGCTTTTTAGTGCTGCAGATATTGAAAGACTTGCAATCCTGCCCGGCAAAGAAGTTTTAATTGCAACACTGGCTGGAATGCTGCAGCTCCCGATAAGCAGACTTGTAAATACGCTATCCGGAGTTACCAGAAATCTGGTTGTTGTTCTTGAGGCTGTTAGACAAAAAAAAGAAAGTATTAATTAATTAAGGAGGAATAGATGGCAGAGGCTAAAGAGAAAAAAGAGAAAGTTGAAAAAAAAGTAGAGAAAGGCGTTGAGGAAGAAAAAATGACTAAAACTGTAAAAAAATCAGGACTGGCAAAAGATGATATCTTAAGTGCTATTGAGGATATGACCGTATTGGATCTATCTGAATTAGTAAAAGCTCTTGAAGATAAATTTGGTGTAAGCGCACAGTCTGTTGTTGCAGCTGTTCCTGCTGCCGGCGCTGCTGCAAGTGTGGACGAAGCTGTCGCTGTTGAGCAGACAGAATTTGATGTTAACCTGAAATCTGTCGGCGCTCAGAAGATTCAGGTAATCAAAGTGGTAAGGACAATCACAGCATTAGGCTTGAAAGAGGCTAAAGATCTGGTAGATAGCGCTCCATCAACGGTTAAAGAGAAAGTTACTAAAGAAGAAGCTGAAAACGTTAAAAAACAGCTTGAAGAAGTTGGCGCAGAAGTAGAAATTAAATAACATTTTTATCTGCATTTCTTTGGTTACGGTTTATATACAGATATTGTCTGGATATTAATATGTCTAAATTTAATATTAATAATAAAATCATATAGTATTGTGCAGGCTGGATAAAATGCTGGTTTTAGGAATATAAAAAAAGTAAAAGTTTTTATTGACATTTTTTTTATATTT
>JAHILC010000083.1 GCA_018897225.1 Actinomycetota bacterium | reverse complement strand
GCGGCGTACTTCGGCTCAGGAAAAAGCAGAGGCATAGGCGGCGCATTAATAATTGTTGGGATAATATTCATAGGCCTGCTTTACTATCTTATGACAGGATACGAGGCAACAAAAGCAGCATGGAACCTGCAACTAATATATGACGCTGTTATTGTAATCGTTGGCGCAGGTATAGGCGCACTTGTCGCACTCGGAATATTTTTGGCTGCGATAATGAAGTCGTGAAAGTACGGGGTATACAAATATAGTGACCTATTGAAATGGCTCTACAGTTTCTTTAGTCAAATCTATGATATATTTTGAATGAAACAGCCTGTAGCGTACCCGTTTCTTTTTGTCATAAAATTTCTCTACCAATCCAGTATTGACCAATTTCTTTAGTGCTTTGAAAATGCTTTCTCTACACACAATTTTTGTTTTCATTCGGGTGTATATTTCCATGTTTGTCATAGGTTTCTGACGGAGTATTTTAATTATTTCACGATTTGTTTCACTGCTGAGAACATTTGCTATTTTGCTGAGTTGTAGTGTTGCCACAATCAGTTTATATATATGTTACATTTCAAAATGCTTTGTTGCCCATAAAGGCAACGATTATATAGTCTGAAGGTCATTTACACTGAGGTGATGTAGATGGGAATGTCTTTGGCTAAGCAGAAGAAAATGGATGATAGTAACCGTAGTCGGAGTAATTATGCTTATTGTAGGTACTGTAGGTTTTCCTAAATGCCCAGTCTTGGTATTGACATGATGCTTAAATGTGTAAAAATGGTGATATGAGATGGGTAGGAAAAACATTTGTGAAACTGATGAAAGAAAATCGGAGAAAAAGTTTGTGTTTCAATTCCATCACGTAGGCTCAAGAGGGATAAAGATGGAAGATAATCCTTTCTCTCAATTTAGAGACGATATACATTTTACCTTATACGACGCTGATATGGAATGTATTGAGAAGGACAAAAGACGTCATGAACCTATAAGTTCCTCTATTAATTATGAATTTATTCCTACAGCCATTAGCAACAAAGCTGAAAAAAGAATGTTTTATATTAATAATGAGCCGAGTAGTTCCAGTTTGCTTGAATTTAACAATGAGTTTAGTGAGTTTATAGATACAGCATACGATTGGAATTTTTCATTGGAAAAGGAACTCAAACCTCAGAAAAAGATATTGGTAGAATGTCATTCTTTAGATGAACTTTTTATGAAAAAAGAGATAAACCCCCCTGATTTTCTATTAGTTGATGTAGAAGGTGCGGACTATGATGTTTTGGAGGGCGCGGATAAACTTCTTGATTACCACATTTTAGGAGTTATCTCAGAAGTAGAGTTTGTAAATCTTCGTAAAAATCAAAAAAAATTTGATGAAATATTTAAGTATTTAACCAAGAAAAAATTTTTTCTTACTTCTTTGGAGTGTCGCTCCACATTACATTATGCAAATAGTTTAAATGAAGTAAGAGGCACAGGATTTGTTTTTATTGGAGATGCACTCTTTCTCAAGAAGTATAGAGAAATTATAGAATCGAATATTGACGAAAACGACAAAATAATTATGTTATTTAAATTGGCAACCATTTCTTTATGTTACGACGCATTAGATTATGCATATCAAATATTAAGAGATATGAACGAGCTTTATAGAGATAGCATTCCTAAATTGTTACATTCTACAAAATTCATTCCTCGATATATTCAATTATGTATAGAGTACTTTGAGAAGTACAAAAGATTAATGTCTCAAAAAGCCAAAGAACAAGAATTTTTCGGTTCTATCAAAGAGTATTATTGTGCTAACCCATTGGATATAAGCTTCCAGATTCTACCCGAGAGAATAAAATCGTTTCTGAAGAGAAATCTTCTTTCACAAAAAATTTTCTCTCTGATGTTGAGTACTCGTGTGTTAATTAAATTAATTTTTGGGGAATTATACTATTATATCTTACCTATGGATGAGATAGAGTCTACATTATGGAAATATGGATTATTTAATCAGGCGAAAAGTCAGAAAAAACGCAGAATAAACATAGTCTATTTAGAACATAAGTTAGGATATTGAGAGAAATAAATAAAAAAAATTGCGCTGAAAGTATCATGATGTAATCACCCCCATTTATCTTGATTTAATTATAAAAACTATATCCTATTCGTTTGATTCTTTTAACAATGTATACTGATGAAATACCTGAGTATAAAGAATGGGAAGAGACTGTAACCGCTTATGAGTTTTCTACAAAAACCTAACACCCGAAAACCTATATATCCCAGCAATCTCTTTTAGAAATGATGGATTCACAAGTTTACCAAGAAATCATCTCTGAAATACTGAATAAAAAAATAGTTACAAAGGATGAAATCCATAAAATAAAATTACAGTTCTGCAGAAAATATAATCTGGATAAGGTCCCCTCTGATCCTGATATTTTATCAAATGTAGATGAAAAATTTTATCCTGTTTTGGAATCCGTGCTAAGGAAAAAACCGGTCAGGACAATATCAGGTGTTGCTGTTGTCGCTGTTATGACTTCACCAGCAGAATGCCCTCATGGGAAATGCATTTACT
>JAHILC010000082.1 GCA_018897225.1 Actinomycetota bacterium | reverse complement strand
CAAAATAAACATCTGAATATGCATTGTCGTGGCAGACTATCAAATTAAATTTATTTGCAAACTCTACAGATTTTTCAAAAAATCTTACATCACATGAAGCGGAAGTAGGATTATTTGGATAATTTATATAAAGAAGTTTTGCTTTTTTTCCAATTTCTACATCAATTTTGGAGAAATCCATTAGAAATTTATTTTCCTCTTTTAAAGGTACTGCATAAGGAATACCACCTGCAAACATGGTTCCAATCTTATAAACAAGATAACCTGGATCAGGGACTATTGAGTAATCTCCAGGATTTATAAAAGTGTAAGCAATATTTGCTATTCCCTCCTTGGAGCCCCACAGAGCTATTATTTCATTTTCAGGATCCAATTCTACGTTAAATCTTTTTTTATAAAAATCAGCAACAGCATTCTTGAAGTTATTCATGCCATAGCTTGAAGGATATCTGTGATTTTTTGAGTCTTTTGCTCCTTTATACAAACTTTCAATAATTATATCAGGAGTTGGTATATCGGGATCACCAATTCCAAGACTTATTACATCTTCACCTTTTTCTCTTTTGGCTTGTATGACCCTGTCTATTTCAGCAAACAGGTACGGCGGCAAAGCTTTTAATCTGTCAGCTTCCTCTATAGCCATATAATTATTCCCCTCCTAGCATCTATTATTAATTCATAATTATTATCTTCTTATATTCTTACAAATTATATCTTCCATCAAAAACATGGTTAACCTTACCTTCCAGATTTACAGAATTTCCTACGCCTTTCCAGTAAATATTTAATCTACCACCAGGAAGGTTGACTACAATCTTGCTGCTTTTAATTTTTTCAAGTAACACTGAACAAACACCGGCTGCGCAAGCGCCAGTACCGCATGCAAGTGTCTCACCGACTCCCCTTTCCCATACTCTCATCAGCAACTCGGTTTCATTTTTTATTTTTATAAACTCAACATTTGTTTTTTTGGGAAACATAGGATTTGTTTCGATTTCCGGTCCCCATTTTTCAATTGGTATTTTTGCCATATCTATATCATTTTCAAGAAATATCACACAATGTGGATTTCCCATGGAAACACAATTTATAAGGAATTCTCTTGAATTAACTTTCAGGCTGTAGTTCTTTACAATTCCATCGGCACCAAGATTATTTTTGTCAATTTTTACAGGTATTTTATCCGGGTTAAATTCTGGTACTCCCATATCAACTTTTATTTCACGTGCAAACGATGGATTGATGCTTATTTTTTTTATTCCAGCTAATGTTTCAATATTTAATTTATCTTTTTTTGAAACATCTTTATCATAAATAAATCTTGCCATGCATCTTATACCGTTGCCACACATTTCTGCCCAAGAGCCATCCTGGTTATAATAATCCATTTTAAAATCAGCAATTTTTGATTTTTTGATTAAAATTAAGCCATCTGCTCCAATACCAAAATTCCTGTTACACATTTCTGCAATTAATTTCCTGGAAATATTGCAATCATTTTTTATGCAATCAATGATTATAAAATCATTACCCTGGCCATTAAATTTTGAAAACTCAATTATATTCATATTTTAGATCTTTCCATATTATTTTAATTGTATCATTTATTAAATCACAAATATTATAATAATTATCAACTCTTATCCATTCTATTCTCGGATCAGCTTTAAACCAGGTTAATTGCTTTTTTACAAGTTTTTTTGTATTTTTTATAATTTCCTTAATGGATTCTTTATAAGCAATAGAGCCATTCAGATAATTAAGGACTTCCTTGTAACCCACGGCTTGCTTTAAGCTGAAGCATTCATTATAGCCTTTATTAATAAGTGTTTTTACTTCTTCCAATAAACCATTTGAAAACATCTCTTCAATTCTTTTGACAATGCAATCATTCAAATTTTTTTTATCTCTAACCAAACCTAGAAAAGTGCAATTATAAATAGATTTCCTTTCACTCCATTTATTTTGAAAATATGAAAAAGGTTTTCCTGTGATTTCATAAACTTCAAGAGCTCTTGTAATTCTTCTTTCATCGTTCTTGCTTATTTTTTTACAATATTGGGGGTCTATCTCGAGCAATTTTTTAAAAAAGTGCTCAGTTCCTTTTAATTTTATTTCATTTTTTATATTTTCTCTTATTAACTTATCTTCAATTTCTTCAAAAGAAGGGGTAAATTCCAAATCATCCACCACAGCTCTTACATACAGACCAGATCCGCCTACTAGTATTGGTATATTCCTTTTTTCAAAAAATTCTTTCTCAATAATAGACCTGCAAATATCTCTGAATTCTACCGCAGTAACGCAGTGGCTTGGTTCAAATAAATCTATCATATACTGATTTATTTTATATTTTTCTGTTCTTAATTTATCAGTTCCAATATCCATTCCTTTATAGACCTGCATTGAATCTATTGAAATAATATTTGTTTTAAACAACGTGGCAAGGTTTACAGCAAGGTTGCTTTTTCCGCAACAAGTAGGACCACAAATTAAAAGAACTTTTTTTTCTTTAATCAGAATTTTTCTAATAAAATCTATATTAATATCATCACTAATCAGGTTATTTTTTAATATGTTGATTTCTTTCTTAGTAATAATATTCATTTTTAAATATAGAAAATACCTTATT
>JAHILC010000009.1 GCA_018897225.1 Actinomycetota bacterium | reverse complement strand
TATGCCGGCAAGAGGCCGGAATCAGCCATTCTAGCGCAAGCAATACTGGTGGGAGAGGCCGCCCCCTTACAGGTGGTGAGGGCTTTTGGAAATGGGAATAGTGACTCCTGGCGGAACATGATTGTGCAGGGGGATAATCTGCAATTTCTAAAAACCTGTTATTTAAATCAAGACCCTTTAATTAAAAATAAAGTAAAGGGGAAAGTTAAATTAATCTATATTGACCCACCATTTGGTACCGGCGATGAGTATGGTGGGAGTAACGGGGAAATGAGTTATAGTGCAAAATTAATGGGAGCTGAATTTATTGAGACATTAAGGGAGAGATTAATTTACTTGAGAGAAATATTGAGTAACGATGGAAGCATTTTTATAAGAATGGATTACCATTTTGGGCATTATGTAAAAATGGTAATGGATGAATTATTTGGAAAAAGCAATTTTAAAAATGAGATTTTTGTAAGTAGAACATCAAGATTAAAGAATGAAGGAAGAAGGTACTATACATCGCTTGATTCAGTACTTTTTTATACGAAAACCGATATATATTATTTTGAACAACAAAAGAAAGAGGAGCCTTTTGAAATTGAACTTACAATAAATGATTTTTCAAAACAAAATGACATAGCCGGTTTTTTAAAAAATAACTTCAAAGAAATTGATATTGTTGTAAAAAAAGGAAAAATAGCTTTAAAAAATCAAAAATGGGTTGAAATGCACGCATCTTCAAAAAAAGAAATAAATGAACCAATAGTAGTGTATGGCAAAAAATATTTTCCTCCTAAAAAAAGGAGATGGATGTGGAAAGATCAGGATGTCATAAAGCGAATGGAAATTAATAATTGGATAAGAATAAATGAAAAAAATAATTTACCAGAATTAAAAAGAACGTGGAAATATTTTGGAACAGATTGGTCTGATATTAATGGATACTCCCAAATATATAATTATCCGACTGAAAATTCAGAAGACCTTTTAGAAAGAATTATATTGTCTGCATCGCAAAAAGATGATTTAATTTTAGATTGCTTTGCCGGTTCTGGCACTACTGCCGCAGTTGCCGAAAAATTGGGTCGTCGTTGGATTATGTGTGATTTTGGAAAACACGCTATTTATACTATGCAAAAAAGAATTTGGACTATTGCTGCTTCCAAAAAATTAGGCCAGGAGGCGAAGGAAAATGAAAAATATGGCCAGCCCCCTCAACCTTTTTCCATAATTTCTGCCGGAGTATATGATTTCTCTCGGATTATGAATTTAAGAAAAAATAAAGAAGCCTATATTAATTTTGTATTGGGATTATTTAGCATTATGCGAGAGGAAAAAGATTATTCCTTGAAATATAAACTATCTAATATATATGCTGAAAAAGATAATAATCCGGTAGAAGTGTATCCCATTTGGGATGATGAATATCTTAAAGAAGTTAGAATAGATGAAGACTATTTAAAAGAGATAGTTAGAGCTACAGGAGGAAGATTAAAAGGAGATTATTATATAGTAACTCCGGAATCCTGTACAATCATAACTAACACCACTTTGAAAAATGGCAATAATGAAGATATTAATTTTAAATTATTAAAATTCCCTTATAAGGTATTAGAAGAGGTTTCTCGCCATTTTCAGATTAAAGACCAGCCTGCATCTGCCGGAGATATTAATAAACTTATCTCTTCGGTCGGTTTTTATTTTAATGAAGAAATAGAGATAGAAATAGAAAAAATACCAGAAGGATTTAAAATAAAACATTTTTCTACTGGGATATTAAATCAAAACAAAGAAAGATATGAAGGATTAGAAGGGCTGTCTATGATACTAATTGACAAAAACTATGATGGACAAGTATTTAATCTTGACCAGGCAACCTATAAAAATGAAATTAGCGAAGAAGGAATAGTTAAAATAGAAGAGTTAGTCGAAAATAGCCATTTAATTGTTATTGATAAACACGGCAATGAAAGTAAAGTTATCAAAATTTAAGAAAAGGAAGGTTGCTTAAAATGGCCAAGGTTGAAAAACTGTATTTATCAAATCACACCTTGGATATCAATATCCATAAATGTAATTATGATAAGTTCGATTTTTCTGAAGTGGAAGATTTTGTTAGAGAATTGGTGGGAACTCGGGAATACCAATACAAAGCCATAAAAGAAGTAATGATTTATCTCTGGGGAGGGGAATATAAAGATATTTCTCAGTTAGCCCTAGAGAATTATGTAAAAAAAGAAGCTATTCGACGGCGATTTCAAAGTAAAGAAAATTTTCTAAGGCAATTACCTTTACCAGACCGTCTATCCGGCGTGGTTCATTTAGCT
The DNA here is from genome assembly GCA_018897225.1 of Actinomycetota bacterium. Taxonomy (GTDB): domain Bacteria; phylum Actinomycetota; class Humimicrobiia; order Humimicrobiales; family Humimicrobiaceae; genus JAHILC01. The sequence goes on along the minus strand of JAHILC010000009.1, from coordinate 1,831 downwards.
ACTGGGACAGGAAAGTCATATGTAATATTTGCTATAGCTTACCTTTCTATTATTTTAGGTAAAACAAAAAGGGTATTAGTACTTGGACCTTCTTCTACGGTAATTGAAAGCGGATTAAGGGGAAAATTTAAAGAATATTTATACGGACAAACCGCTCATAGATTACAACAAAAACTTCCTGTAAAATATCACAATATACCCATTAATCTTTTAGATGAAAATCAGCCGATTGTAGATAATTCCATCGTTATTGAAAATATAAATTCTATCTATAATAAAGAGAGGAATTCAATCGGCGATACTCTATTTTCCCAGACCGATGAAGTTTTAGTTTTAAGTGATGAAGTGCATCACGCCTACTCTCATTTATCTTTTAGTGGAAATGCTTATATTATTAAAGAAGGTGGGAGAGGGGAAGACCTTAATGAACGTTTATGGATGAAATTTATTCGGGAAGAACCGAAGATTAAAAGACATATCGGCTTTACCGGCACTCCCTATAATCAGGATGAGTATTTTGCTGATGTAATTTGTAATTACTCCATAAAAGATGCAACAGAAGAAAAAATTATTAAAAAAATTAATCCCATTATCCATACCAAAATTGAAGGAGAAAAGGAAACTGTCTCTCAACCTCAAAAATATGAACAGATATTAATTACCCATGATGAAAACAAAGAAAAATATTCTTATAATTTAAATGGAAACTCTCGACTAAAACCAATTACTATTTTTATTAATCCTACCCAAGTATGCGCTCAAAATAATACTGAGAAATTTATTAAAGCATTGTGTGAATATTTAAAAAATACTCGACCAGAATATAGGGATTTATCAATTTCCCAATTAGATTCAATAGCTAGGGAAAAAGTAATTTTCGTAATCAGTAAACCCACCGATGATGATTATCAAGAAAAATTAGAACAGATAGAGGAGCTCAATCCTGAAAAGCCGGGAGGCAAAGTAGAATTTATCTTTGCGGTAAATAAACTATCAGAAGGTTGGGATGTAGATAATGTTTATCAGATTGTACCCATGGAAGAAAGAGTATTTAAATCCAAGCTCCTTATCTCTCAAGTATTAGGAAGGGGTCTAAGATTACCTCGCAAAGTACCCAATAGTATAATCCAAGGGAATTACCCCGTAGTCACTATAACCAATCATGAAAGATTTGCAGCGCATATAGAGGAATTAATGTTTTCAGTTACAGATTGTGAAGCTCGTTTTACCTCTCGAATATTAGAAAACGGATTGCGAACGAAACACAATCTTCACCTTTTCAATTTAGAATATCAGCCAGGAATGGAGACCGAAGAAACGACCAGCCAAAAACACATCCCTCAAAATAGAACCTTAATATTAACTTGTCCTTCCGAAAAATTACATTTAAAAGTAGATTATCTGTTGGGTCAAAAAAGATTTGATTTAACTAAAGAATTTTATACAGTTGATGAAGTAGCTACAGAGATTGTTGATAGATTTAAATGTCATCAATTTGAAAATGAGCACTTCGATTTTGGAATTAAAGTTGAGGTTGGTAAATTAGCTGATTTTGATTATATTAAAGGAATGATTAAAAATTCGATGCAAAATGCGGGCTTTAGAGATAGTAAATTATCTAAGAATAATCGCCAACAAATAAATATCTTTTTTAATCAATTTCTTTCGCAAGGAACAAAAAAACCAAAAAGGATAAATATAGATGGAAAACTGCTCGAGATTAAAACGGAAAAAATGGATGCCTCCAGTATTCGCTCTGGAGAGCTGGATAAATATACCAGTGTTTTTATTTCCGAAGATTATCAACAAGAGTTAGAAGAAGAAAATAAAT
>JAHILC010000081.1 GCA_018897225.1 Actinomycetota bacterium | reverse complement strand
GTCCATGTCTTGGGAGGTTTTTCAGGGTCAAGCCCAGCTTTTGTAAAGATATCTTTATTATAACCAAATACCATTGGAACCATATACCAAGGGGCTCCCCATATTTTACCACCCATCATCTGCTCATTCCTGGTATACATATGAGCGAGTTCTTCTTCTGGAAGATAATCAGATATAGGAACTATAAAATCATTCCATGCATCTTCTATGGTTAGAATGCCTCCCCAGAAATACTGTATATCCGGGCCTTCTCCTGCAGCGCCGGCTGCCCTGAATGCTTCAACTAAAGATTCTGTAGATTGAAGAACAAGCTCAAAGGTTACGTTTGGATGTTCTTTTGTATACATTTCCGTGCTTTCTTTCATAAAACCTTCAAGTCCAGCTGCTTCCTGTTCGCCCCACCACCAGATTACCAGTTTTACAGGCTCGGCTGCTGTTGATTCAGCGGCAGTTTCTGCAACTGTTGTCTCTGCGGCAGTGGTTGTTGCAGCAGTAGTTTCTGGAGCAGTAGTCTTGCAACCTGTTATTGAAAAAGTTGCAACTAATGTAATTGTTATCGACACTATAAGTAGCATCAATAATATCCTTTTCATTTCCTCTCCTTTCAAAAATGATTTTTAAAAATACCTGCTAATTTTTTCATCACCTCCTTAAAAATTTATTGAAATTCTTTATAGCATTTCTTTTTCTTTATAATATTTTTTAGCTTCTTCTAATATTTTCTCTATCTCTTCAATTTTCTCTCCAGATAACGGCAACGGTTTATAATTAGCAATAATATCTTCTACTTTTTCTTTTGCATAATCTATGGCATTCTTTTTACCTTTCTTGATCCACTCTGAATAAGTAGAAGTATAATCAGCTGCCTTACCAATAAACTGCTCGGTTTTCCACCATTTTCTAGTGTGACCGGTATTTAAGAAATGACCAGGAGTTGGCCCTACTTTTTTTATTAAATCCAGCGCAATAGTTTCTTCATTTACCAATTCTCCTTCAATAAAACGTCCCACCATTCCCGCTATATCATCATCTAACACTGCCTGAACTGGATGAGCCGAAAGTTCTCCAAACACATGTCCATGGAACTGTATATTGTTCGCACCAGAAAGAGCCGAAATAATAGCTGCTATCCCTTTCTCATATCCAGATTGATAACCTATATTTTTTGCACTACCATAACCAACAGTACCATTTGATATAGGTATTTTATACTTCTTCCTCCAGACTTGATTGAACGTTGCATTTTCTAAGGAATCTAGTATTTGTCCAAAAAATGGAGCACCAGTTTTCATATTCATTGGCCAGACTATATCCCAGATTAGTATTCTTGTTCCCCTTTTAATAAGTTGGACCATTACAATCATTGATAGAAGCTCAGCATTTCCAACTACGAGTGACCCTGGAATTGTAATTGGAGATGTTCCTCCACAAGTACACCCATTAGCAACATAAATTGGAAATCCAGCTTCAATTGTTCTGCGTGTGTTTATTATTGAAGTTTTATCTATTCCCAGGGGTGATGTTGTATGTAAACCACCCATATATTCTATTCCAGCTGCTTTTGCCATTTTTAGAGTAAAAATTTCACTATCAAGATTATAAGCAACTTCTTGAGTTTTACTTGAGTGTATTATTTTGATAGCACAACTTTCAGGTATTGCCATTGCCGGAGATACTCCTTCGTAACCCCAGTATGGATAAGCTGATAGTTTGTGAAGGTTAGGTAGAGCATCTAAAACTTTGATATAATCAATATGTTCAGATTTTGTAGGTGGCCTGGGCTCGAATGTATCTAAATCTATTGTATTCATACCAGGAGCGCTATGAAAATATACAGTATCCCCGCCTAAAATGACATCATTCTTTTCTTCTCTTGCTTTAAATTTAAAAATTTTAGGTGTTGTTTTTAAGCACTCTTCTACTAATTCTTTGGGAAATCTTGCTATCTTATTATTATAATCTACAATACAATCATTTTCTTTTAGTAGATTAAGCGCCCAGTCACTATCAAATTTTACCCCTGTTTCTTTGAGTACATCAATTGTCGCAGCGTGAATATCCTCAATTTCATTCTCTTTTATTATTTCAAGAGGTTTGATTTTAAGTTTAAATCCTTCCAACGGCATATATAATATATTCCCTGCCTTTTGTCTTTTTTAAAAATCTTTTTGATTTATTTTTCTATTAACTTTCTGGCTAACTTTGCTGCACCAGGCGCTGTAGGATCATAACCATCAGCTCCAATACTCTTAGCAAAATCTTCAGTTACTGCCCCGCCACCAACCATAATTTTTATTTTCTCTCTCAACCCTTCCTTAACTAAGGTTGATATTACCTTTTTTTGTTCAAAAGCAGTCGTTGTTAAAAGTGCTGACATAGCCAGAATGTCAGCATCATAAATCTTAATTGAGTTAATAAATTTTTCTGCAGAAACATCTATGCCAATATCATGAACAGTAAAACCTTCAGCTTGGAGCATTGTTCCGACCATTTGTTTACCTATTGAATGAACATCCCCTAAAACTGTGCCTAATACGACAATTCCTAAACTTTTTATTTTCTGCCCACTCTTTTTTATTTCCTCTTCAACTAATGGCATTACAGAAGACATTGTATCAGAAGCTCCAATTAAATCGGGCAGGAAAAGTTCATCATTCTCATATGCATTACCTATTAACTTCATAACTCCTGTCATTGTTTCTATAATTATTAAAGGATTAACTTTTCCAATTATTAATTTATCAACCGAAGTTATCGCTAATTCTTTATTATAAATTGCAATAGACTTTTTTAATTCGTCTATAGGATCCTTTCCTGGATTATTTTTTATATCTTCGAGGTTTGGGTTATCCACCTAATCTACTCCTTGAATTTATTCATAAAAAATCTAGAGTTTATTCTTATGTTATCAGTTTACTAAATAAGAAAAATAATTTGAATTAGAAATTTATAAATAAAAAATTATAATAAATATTATTTTACAAAAATAAGCAAATAAGTCAAATAATTTTACTCAGTAAATTATTATTAGGGTCATTAAATAATATATTAATAAATTTGGTGGCTGCACCTCTTGCCGCAATGTTATCTTCAAGCTCGCTTCTGACAATCCTTGCTTTTTTAGAAATAACACTTAGCGCTCTAAGCTGAACAGTTCTTCTTATGGCATCAATCATTACATCCCCACATTTTGCAACACCCCCGCCAAGTACAACTAGTTCCGGACCAAACAAATTCAATACTGCTGCAACAGCTATGCCGATATACTCT
>JAHILC010000080.1 GCA_018897225.1 Actinomycetota bacterium | reverse complement strand
CATTAAAACTTCTTTCTATTTATAAAAGAAAAAACATTATGCATTCCTTGGCAAAACTTTCCCAATCTTCTCCTACGGGGTCAATTAAACCCTGGATAAGCAGCCCTATTGTCAGGGCAAATAATATCCGTGAAGCTTTTTTAGGATCATATTTTTTCAATACACCTGTATCCATTCCTTCCTGAAGAATACCTGAAAAGAAATCAAGATAACCCTTATATGATTCTTTCACTAAACTATTCATTGAAGGATCGGATATTCCTTTAATATAAAACTTCAGAAAAATTGATATTTGATTGATCTCTTTTTCAAAAAAAGGTCTTATTTTGTGGGGGAGATCTACAAATATTGAGGTAAAATCTTTGGATTCCTGTTTTGCAGATTCCAGCACATTGCCGATTTTTTCCATCCACTGGTTTAAAAGCTCAAGCAGTAAATCTTGTTTTGTGTTGAAATGATAATAAAAAGCGCCTTTTGTAATGCCGGCTCTCTCGCATATTTCATCCACACCTGTTAACTCATAATCTTTGGATGAAAAACAATCCATCGCAGCTTTTAAAATTTTATTCTTTGTCTCTCTGCTTTTTTCTTCTATATGCATATTTATTACACAAATACAGTTTTTTGTTTTATATTAAGGAACAGTTTGGGCAATATATTTATTCAGTTTCAATTCTCCGTCACATTGATTCAGCATTGACTTAGCCTCTTCCTCTGACTCTGAAATGGAAAATACGGTTGGACCGCTTCCGGAAAGGTGGAAAGTTTTACCGGTAATTTTTAAAAGTTTTTCTAAATAATAATTATATTCCTTGAAAATATTATTGTATACAATTTCAAAAACATTAAAAATATTATTTTCAAGTCCATTATTCATATTTCTAATAAATTTTGATGTAAAATTCCCGCTTGAATAATTTTCCGGCGTTATAAATGAGTAGAGTCTTTTTGTTTTTTGTTCTATTTTTATTGGAAGTAGAATCAATGTCAGCCATTTCTTTTGAATTGATACGATATTTTCTATAATCTCACCTCTACCCATAGCAAGACATGTTCCTCCATATATGAAAAATGGAATATCTGAGCCGATAAGTGAACCAATCTTTGCAAGTTCTTCCCTGCTCAGGTTTAATTTCCAAAGCTTATTTAATCCTTTAAGTGTGGCAGCAGCGTCACTTGACCCGCCACCGAGTCCGGCACATGATGGTATTGTTTTTTTAAGCTGTATCACAGCGCCTCCCTTAAATCCCGTTATTTTTTGAAGTGTTGTTGCTGCTTTAAAAACAAGATTATCACTAAAATTATTGTAATTATCAAAATTTGGAAGTGTATCCCCCGCAGGCAGGTTGTAATATTCGGGCACAACCTGAATCCACTCATGTTCCCAGATCGTAAGGCAGTCACACAAATTAATGGTCTGCATGACTGATTTAATTTCATGATATCCATCATTTCGCTTCTTTAAAATTTCAAGAGTAAGGTTTATTTTTGCAGGAGCGATTTCACATATCATAACTCTTCCTCCTCATTATTATAATCATATTGCCCATTATTATTTATTATGATTTTTGCTGCAGAAATTACATCAACCTCTGTATCAACGCAACCGTCTTTGGTTAAAGGTATCGTTTTTATTACCGGCATATCTTTCCCATTAAATTTAGACTTATTATTAAGCTCTCTTATAGCCTCCATTCCTTCATTAAGTTCCTTTGTGCAGGCTATGGCTATAATTGCCCTGGGCTGTTTTTCTTCAACATATTTAATTGCCATTGAACCGCCCGGAGCGATGCAAACGCCTTTATAACCTTTTCTTTCTGCAAGTTTTCTTAACTGCCCTATTGAACAGGGATTAGGACAGTCATCCCTGCATTGAAGTCCTGTTTTGCTCATTTGTGCTTTACATGACTTGCTATTCCTAAGACAGTGAGAAATCAACAATATTCTGTCTTTAAAATCAATATTTTCAATTTTATTTTGTCTTTTTATTTTTTTTAAAAACCCTATTTTCATTTTGTTACCTTTGCTCATGTTTTTTAATTTTATATTTTGCTAAAGCAATCAGCGGAAAATAAGTTTTATACATTTCATATTTAAGATAAAAAGCTTTCGGAAAACCGCCTCCGGTAAAATAATCTTCTAACCAGTT
>JAHILC010000079.1 GCA_018897225.1 Actinomycetota bacterium | reverse complement strand
AAATGAGTTCTTCGGCAAGATAAAAAATTATATTTCCAGAATTGAGTTAATAATAGAATTTGAAAAGGATAAGGAATTAATTAAAAAAGAGCTAATTGAATTGATGGAATTAATAAAAGAATGTATTCTTGCGCCCAATGATTCGTACAAACTTGAAAGTATTCAAACTCTTGGGAATTATTGTATGAAGAAAGTTGAAGACACTGAAAAAATACTATCGGTTTTAAATATTTTTATACAAATTGCTCAAAAGATAAAAGACAGGCTTTACCCGGAATATAAAGAACTTTATGGAAAAATTGAAGATGAAGATAAAAGTTTTTATGAATTTGATAATAAGATAAATGATGCAAGAGTAGAAAAACAGAATATTGACAATGAACTTTTTAAAATCAACTTTACCAGGCAACAGATAAAGGAAAAGGTTTCAAATCAAACAGAGAGCGTAATAGATAATTACAATCTGCCGGTAGAATATATATTTAAAAATTATAAACCTTGCGAAGACCAGGAAAAATCATCTCGAATTGTCAGGAGATTAAAAAACGAGATAAAAAGTTTTGGCAGTATTAATCCAAACGCAACCCAAGAATTTAACAGAGTAAAAGAAAGATATGATTTTTTGCAATCTCAACGTGACGATCTTTTTGACAGTAAGAAAAATCTTGAGCTGTTAATAAATGATATAAATAAAAAAATAGAAGAATTATTTGCAATAAAATTTGAAGAAATAAACAATAATTTTAAAACGTATTTTAAATCATTGTTCCCTCTTGGAGAAGGCAGGCTGGATCTTGTAAATTCAAATGATGATGGTGAGGACGAAATAGGAATAGATATGAAGGCAGATATAGGAAACAATAAACTTGTGCAGCTATCATTGTTATCAGGTGGCGAGAAAGCTTTAATATCTATTGCTTTTTTATTCTCTATATTTGTATCGAATATAGCGCCTTTTTATGTTTTTGATGAGATAGATGCAGCTTTGGATGATATGAATTTAAACAGGTTCCTGGCATTGGTAAAGAAATTCTCTTCAGGAAGGCAGGTTATAATAATTACACATCAGAAAAAAACAATGGAAATTGCTGATATAATCTATGGCGTAACAATGCAGTCGACAGGTATTTCAAAAATTGTTTCTGAGAAAATAAAAAAGATAAATGCAAAGACTATTAAAGAATCTAAACTTAATATGGAATAAATTTAAAAAAAGCAATGACTCATTCTGGGATGAAGTTGAAGAGCAGTTGATCTTAAATGATGTAGGGGCCAGTACTGCAAACGATATTATAGTTGGCGCTAGGGAGCATTCTTTTAAAGAAAATATTAACGATATAGAAATAATAAAAGAATTTTTAAAAGAGAAGATTTTAAAAATTTTAGATAATGATAGTTCTTCCGGAAGCAGTATTGTTAAATTTTCAAATGAAATACCTACTATATGGATGATGGTTGGAGTAAATGGAGTAGGAAAGACTTCCACAATTGCAAAGATAGCCAATTTGTTTAAAAATCAAAGCAAAAGCATTCTGCTTACAGCAGCTGATACTTATAGGGCTGCTGCGTTTGAACAAATTGACTACTATGCAAAATTGCTTAATATTGAAATAGTCCATCACCAAAGATATTCTGATCCTGGTGCAGTAGTTTATGATAGTATTGAAAAAGCAATCGCAAAAAAGATAGATTTAGTATTAATAGATACAGCTGGGAGAATGCATACTTCATATAATTTAATGGAAGAATTGAAAAAAATTAAAAAAGTAATCTACAAAAAACTATGCAGGGAAGCTGATGAAATATTGATGGTTATAGATTCAACAACAGGACAGAATGCAAAGATTCAAACAGCTACTTTTAATGAAGCGGTTGGTCTTACAGGCATTGTGCTGACAAAAACTGATGGAACATCAAAGGGTGGTATCATACTAACCATTAAAAATGAATTAAATATTCCTATAAAATTTATTACAAACGGTGAAAAAATTAATAATATTGATTTTTTTAGTCCAGTTAAATTTACTGAAATGCTATTTACTTAGGAGTTGGCTCCAGTGTTTGAATTTTTAACAGCAAAATTTGAAGATCTTTTTTATAAAATCAGAAATAAAGGGAAGCTAAGCCCTATAGATTTGGATAATGCCATTAGAGAAATAAGGCTTGCATTACTTGAAGCAGATGTAAATTTCAAAGTAGTTAAAGAATTCCTTGAAAATATAAAACAAAAGGCAATTGGGGCTAACGTGCTTGAAAGCCTCACTCCTTATCAGCAGGTAGTAAAAATAGTAAACGAGGAAATGGTTTCAATGCTTGGCAATACCGGAAGTGAAATTACTTTTTCTGGAAAGATTCCGACAATATTTATGCTTGTAGGATTGCAGGGAACAGGTAAAACTACTGCTACAATAAAACTGGCAAGCTTTATTAAAAATAAATATCAGAGAAAGGTTTCTGTAATAGCTGCTGATATCTATCGGCCTGCTGCAGTTACGCAACTTGAAGATCTTGCAAAAAAATATGGATTTGATATTTACCGGGAAACAAATTCTGATCCTGTAAAAATATCGGCGAATGGTATAGAAGCTTTGAGAAAAAATGGCAATGATGTGGTTATCATAGATACAGCCGGCAGGCTTCAAATAGATAAAGATATGATGAATGAACTAAAAAATATAAAATCAAAAGTTTTGCCACATCAAATTCTACTGGTATTGGATGCAATGACAGGCCAGGAAGCAGTTAATATTGCATCCGAGTTCAACCAGACTTTAGTGTTTGATGGAATAATATTGACTAAACTGGACAGTGACACGAGAGGTGGTGCAGCCCTTTCAATTAATCATGTAATAAAGAAGCCAATAAAGTTCATTTCAACAGGTGAAAAGATAGAAGAATTCGATTTATTTCACCCTGACAGGATTGCCTCCAGAATTCTTGGGATGGGCGATGTTTTAACTTTAATAGAAAAAGCTGGAAAAGTCATTGATGAAAAAAAAGCAAAAGAGCTTGAACAAAAAATTTATAGAAATGAGCTCAATTTTATTGATTTTGTTGATCAGTTGAAAAGCATAAGAAAAATAGGTTCACTTGATAAAATATTCTCTATGCTTCCAGTAAAAAACAAGAGTATGATTTTTAAAAATGCCAAAATAGATGATTCGCAAATAGACAGGATAGAAGCTATGATAAATTCGATGACTATGGAAGAAAAGGTGAAGCCTCATATAATCAATGGCAGCAGGAAAAAAAGGATAGCTGCTGGAAGCGGAACCTCTGTGGGAGACATAAACAGATTGCTCAAGCAATTTAGCATGGCTCAACAGGCATTGAGGCAATTTTCCAGATTCGGAAAAGGACTGCAAATGCCTTTTTAAAATAACGTAAAAAATATTTTGCAGTTT
>JAHILC010000078.1 GCA_018897225.1 Actinomycetota bacterium | reverse complement strand
CACTTTTTTGTAGGACATTTATCCATATTTAATTCCTTGTATAAAATGACAACCCCTATTAAGTATTTGTATTTGAAGCATTATTTAATTTCTCCAAGCTCTTTAAGATAATTTGTGAGCTTATCTTGTGTTTCCAGCAGTTCTTTATCAATCTCAAGCAACTCATTGTTCATACTCCTTACTTGCATTGATGAACTGGATGTCAATATAAAAAATCTTTACAGGTTATTTTTAAGATAAAAGGGTAATATAAGAATTACATAAACAAATTTCAGGATGAATTGATAATGAATAGATTATGAAGGAATATTTTGGTGGAGATGAGCGGGATCGAACCGCTGGCCTCCTGCTTGCAAGGCAGGCGCTCTCCCAGCTGAGCTACACCCCCACATAAAACATAAAAAAATTCAAGAAAACACGCGCTCTGGTGGGCATATCTGGATTCGAACCAGAGACCTCGTCCTTATCAGAGACGCGCTCTAACCAACTGAGCTATATGCCCTGGAGAACAATTTTTTAGCTAAGTCAAAATAACAATTCTATGCTTATTTGTCAAGATAAATAAGAACCTGCGCCACCAACTATTTTTCCATTAAGTGAGATAAATAGAACAGGGCTATAAAGAAACTGATAGCGTTCACTACCACTGTATCCATAGCCCTGTTCTATTCTTTAAAAATTGAAAAGTTGCCCTTCAAATTAATTAGTATATTAAACCCAACTTTCAATACCCATCCATAAATACTTATGCATTTAGCGATTATTGGGCTTTGATTCAAATATATTTTGTTCGTATTTCTCCTCTAAGGGACTTTTATCTGTATTTATATTCTTGCTGGGAACAAATCTTAACTCAATACCGCCAACAATTTTAAGTACAACATTTAAGATCCAGGTTACAAAAGCAGCCATTGCAGCAGCAAATACAGATGCTACCAGGCCGATAATTATAAACAATACTGTTCCAAGCACCCCTCCGCCTAGTCCGCCTATCATTCCTGCTAAATTAATTCCTGGAAAGAAGCTGCCTATAAGATCCTGAACTGTTAACCCGGAAGTTGCCAGCATTGCCCAGCCTAATAATGCAGCAACAGCAAATATAATTACAAAAAGTATAAAAAAAATCAGGTAAGATACCAAAACGTATTTGAACATTGATAGCTCACTTATACTTTTAAGTACCTTTCTTTCAACTTTCATTTTCTCCCCTTAAAATTTTAATTCCATTATTAGTTTGTAAAAATTAGATCAACTTAAATCATTGAAATCACTTTTTACAAACTAATAATGGCTAATATTAAAAGCGCTTTATTTCTTAATGCAATTACTTGGCTAAATGGTTTTTTAAAATTACATCTTGAAATACTTGTCTGCCAGCTTGCAAACTCCAGGTATCCTGAATGATTTGCCTGAAAAACCCTTAATAATCGCAATAATGGCTAATATCCAGGCAACTCCTGCTAGAACATAACCAAGCCATGAAAAGAAAAACCATCCAATATATGGAATTAGCCCTAAAATAATTGAAACTACCACTATGCATGCTACTTGGATGATACCCAGAATTAAAGCTTGCAGAGCATTCCATTTTACGAATTTATTTTCTTTTTCCATCAGGAAGAAAATTAACCCGCCAAGCCAGCTGAATAGATAAGATAGAAGAACAGCTATCTTTGGGTCCATTCCTGTCGAACTCTTCTTGTTCGCATCTTCGTCTACATTAATTACATCTGCCATAAAATCCCCCTGTCTTTTTATTATTTTTTATAATTTATAATTTTTCTTCTAATAAACATTTCTTTTAGATTCTTACATGTCTTGACGAAAAACATTTGTAAAAGTCACAAAACATTATATTAAATAATTAAAAAAATCAATATTAAAACCTTTAAAAATAAATTGACTATAATAATCTATTAAATTTGTCTAACTTTCTGAAGCAACTATGGCATAAGAAGCTACATAATCACCCTCTGAGACATTCATGACTCTTACCCCCTGAGTTGCTCTTCCCGTCCTTCTTATTGATTTTGCAGGAATTCTTATAAGTATCCCATTAATTGTAATAATTACAACATCATGCTCATCTTTTAATATCCCGGAACCTGCAATTCCACCTTTTTTCTCAGTTATATTTATAGTTTTTACTCCCAGGCCTCCTCTTTTTTGCCTTCCGTATTCAGAAAGCGCAGTCCTTTTTGCATATCCATTTTCTGTTATGACAAATAAATCTCCATCACTTTCACGGGCAACCATCATGTTAAGAACATGGTCGCCTTTAGCAAGCCTCATACCATTTACCCCCTGTGCGGGCCTGCCCATTGACCTGCAGTCTTTTTCCGCAAACCTTATTGCCTTGCCTTTCTTGGAAACCATGACTATTTCATCTTTGCCATTTGATCTTTTAACCCCTATAAGCTCATCTCCTTGCATCAAACCAATCGCTGCAATTCCATCTTTTCTGGATGTGTCATATTCTGTCATAGGAGTTTTTTTAATCTTACCCCTTTTTGTCGCCATAATCAAATATTCATCTTCCTTATATTCCTTGGTAGCAATTATCGCTGTTACTCGCTCTCCTGATTTAAATGGAAGCAGGTTGACAATTGCCTTGCCTTTTGAAATTCTGCTCCCTTCAGGAAGCTCGTGAACTTTAAGCCTGTAAACCTTGCCCAAATTTGAAAAGAACATAACATAGTGATGTGTTGAAGAAATGAACAGATGCTCTACAAAATCGTCTTCTTTAAGATTTAAGCCTGTTACACCTTTCCCGCCTCTTTTTTGTTTCCTGTAAGTTGTGAGCGGTAATCTCTTAATATAGCCTGAATGGGTAATAGAAATTACATTTTCTTCATCAGCTATTAGATCTTCAATATCGAGATCTGCAGAACTTGCAGTTATTTCAGTTCTTCTTTCGTCTGCGTATTTTTTCTTTATTTCCTTAAGTTCATCCCTTATGACAGCATATATCAAAGTATCGCTTGCAAGGATTTTTTCCAAGTTTTTAATTTTCTCTTCAAGCTCTTTATGTTCTTGCTTTACCTTATCCCTTTCAAGACCTGTCAATCTTTGGAGTCGCATATCCAGGATTGCCTGTGCTTGAATATCTGTCAGCTTGAACTTTTTTATCAACCTTTCTTTGGCTGTGGGCACATCTTTAGATGATCTGATTGTCTTAATCACTTCATCAAGGTTGTCAAGCGCTATCAGTAAGCCCTTTAATATGTGAAGTCTGTCCTGTGCAACTTTTAACTCATACTTTGACCTGTTAACTACAATTATGTGCCTGTGTTTTAGATATTCATCAATTAACCCTTTAAGATTTAAAGTTTTAGGAATTCCGTCAACAAGCGAGAGCATTATGATTCCAAAGGTTGATTCAAACTGTGTGTGTTTGTAAAGTGTATTAATGATAACATTTGGAATAACATCTCTTCGCAGGTCAATTACTACTCTCATACCGCTTCTATCAGACTCATCACGCAGGTCACTTATTCCTTCAATCTTTTTATTTTTAACCAGCTCCACTATTTGCTCAATAAAATTGGTTTTTTTAACTTCGTACGGAAGCTCGCTGATTATTATCTGGGGTTTTCCTTTACCCTGCTGTTGCTCTATATGAACGCTGCCTCTTAGCTTAATTCTGCCTCTTCCCGTTTGGTAAGCTTCCCTTATGCCTTCAATACCCATAATAATGCCGCCAGTCGGAAAATCGGGTCCCTTGATTCTTTTCATCAGGTCTTTAATTGTGGCATCAGGGTTATCAATGCAGTAAATTACTCCATCTATGACTTCTCCAAGATTGTGAGGTGGAATATTTGTTGCCATACCAACAGCAATTCCTGATGAACCGTTTACAAGAAGATTTGGAACCTTTGCAGGAAGTATCGAAGGTTCCTTTAGAGAGCTATCAAAATTATCTATAAATTGTACTGTTTCCTTATCAAGATCAACAAGGAGTTCTTCTGCTATTTCTGACAGCCTTGCCTCTGTATATCGCATCGCAGCCGGGCTGTCACCATCTATTGAACCAAAATTTCCATGGCCGTCTACAAGCGGATATCGCTGGGAAAAGTCCTGTGCCATTCTTACCATAGATTCATATACAGCAGTATCTCCGTGCGGGTGATACTTGCCAAGCACTTCACCTACGATTCTTGCGCACTTCTTATAAGCAGTATTGTGTCTCATGCCCATATCAGACATTGCATACAGAATTCTTCGGTGAACAGGCTTCAAACCATCTCTTACATCCGGAAGAGCACGACCTACTATTACGCTCATAGCATAGCTGAGATAGGACTCCTGCATTTCAGATTCAATTTCTACATTTTTTACTTTTCCTCTTAGTTCAAAAACCATTTAAATTCCTTAAAAACTAAATATCAATAAAGTTAAATATCTATGAATAAAACTTCTCTTGCATTCTTTTCTATAAATGCACGTCTTGGTTCAACCTTATCGCCCATTAGTGTTGAAAAAATATCATCTGCAATAAGTGCGTCTTCGATTTCCACTTTTAAAAGCGTTCTCGTTTCGGGGTTCATTGTTGTTTCCCAGAGCTGCTCCGGATCCATCTCTCCCAGGCCTTTATATTGCTGCACTGCAATTCCCTTTATTCCTGTCTTTTCTTTAATTTTTACAAGTTCCCTGTCATTATATGCATAATAAACTTCCTTTGCATGCCTGACCTGGTAAAGAGGAGGCTGAGCTATATAAACGTAGCCCTCTTCAATAATCTTGTTCAGGTATCTATAAAGAAACGTTAATATGAGTGTTCTGATGTGAGCGCCGTCAACATCAGCATCGGTCATTATTATTACCCTGTGATATCTTGCATTTTTAACATCAAACTCGTCGCCAATTCCTGTTCCAATTGCTGTTACCATAGCCTGGATCTCTTCATTACTTAAAATTTTATGCAGCCTTGCCTTTTCTACATTTAGTATTTTACCCTTCAGCGGAAGAATCGCCTGAAATCTTCTATCCCTAGCTTGTTTTGCACTGCCACCTGCGGAGTCCCCTTCAACCAGGAATATCTCACAAAGTTCAGGTTCATTAACAGAGCAATCAGCAAGTTTGCCTGGTAATGAACTATTTTCAAAAAGAGATTTTTTCCTGGTAAGGTCTCTTGCTTTTTTTGCAGCATTTCTTGCTCTTGCAGAATCCAAACATTTACCTACAATTGCCTTGCCGATTGTCGGATTTTCCCCAAGAAATTCTGCAAGCTTTGCATTTACAGTAGACTCAACAAAACCCTTCATTTCGCTATTTCCCAGTTTTGTTTTTGTCTGACCTTCAAATTGAGGATCCTTTAATTTCACGCTTAGAATTGCCGTCAAGCCTTCCCTTATATCTTCGCCGGTAAGATTTTCATCCTTTTCCTTCAGCAAGTTGGTGCTTCTTGCGTAATCGTTTATGGTTCTTGTCATGGCACCTTTAAAGCCAACCAGATGTGTGCCACCCTCTGTTGTATTTATATTATTGGCAAACGAAAATATGCTTTCGTTATAACTAAGGGTATATTGCATGGCAACTTCAACCTCGTGGCCTTCATCCTGGTTTCTTATATAGATAACGTTTTTATGAAGAACTTCTTTTTTCTCGCATAAATACTTTATAAAATCTACAATACCGCCACTAAACTGATAAACTTCTTTCTTTTCTGGTGTTTCTCTACGGTCTATCATTGTTATTTTAAGACCTTTATTGAGAAAAGCCATTTCTCTCATCCTGGAAGCCAGGATTTCATATTTATAATCAATTTCTTCAAAAATTTCCTTGTCCGGGAAAAAAGTTATAACAGTGCCATGCGTATCCGTCTTTCCATCCTTTATCAAATCGGTTACCGGATCTCCCCGCTTATATTCCTGTTTGAATATGTATCCATCCCTTCTTACTTCAACCAGGAGTTTTTCAGAAAGGGCATTTACAACTGAAAGCCCCACTCCATGCAACCCGCCTGAGACCTTATAGCCTTCGCCCCCAAATTTGCCTCCTGCATGAAGCTTTGTTAGAACTATTTCAACAGCAGGTCTGTTATACTTATCAACTTTTTTTACCGGAATTCCTCTGCCGTTATCAACAACAGTTACTGAGTTATCCAGGTTTATTACTATAAGGACATTGTCACAAAATCCAGCCATTGCTTCGTCAATACTGTTATCAACAACTTCATAAACAAGATGGTGGAGACCTCGAAGGCCTGTTGAACCGATGTACATGCCAGGCCTTTTTCGAACTGCTGATAATCCCTCAAGAACGGTTATATCCTTGGCATCATAACTTGATTGTTTTGCTCCCTTCAAAGCTTATACCTCATATAAAACTACTTTAATTAAATATCAATTAAACTCAAGTAAATTAAAACTCTCCGTTACATGAATAAAGAGCAACAAGTAAGCAAAAACTGACTAATAAATTACTTATCACCCTTTATTTTTTTTGTAAAAACTGAATCTTGCCACTCTTAGAAAATAAGTTAAATTTTTATAATATTATATCATACTTCGTTTAAATTTTGGGTTAAATTTTGAATAAAATTTATAAAATAAATAAGCACAAAAATGGGAAAACTTTTAGAATTTATCGTGCAGTTTTAAATCTTAACTCTTTTACTACAGCCTCGCCAACAAAATCATTTATTTTCTTTATAAGTTGTCCCGACATGAGGCTTAATTCATTTGCCCAGGTTGAGCTTGTCACTGAAATGTATAAAGTTTGTCGCAGCAGCTTTTCAGGTTTTGTTTTATTGCCTATATCACTGCCTACAATATCAGACCAGTGGTTGAATATATTGAATTTCTTAATTTTTCTGCCGATATCTGAATCTGAAACAATCTTATTTATTACGGAACCAAGTTCTTCTGCGGCCCTGGATTTGGTCTTATATTCAGATCGGTTTTTTAAAACATCAAATTTATCATAAGAAGTAAAATGAATAGTCCTGGGAATTTTTTTCTTTTTT
>JAHILC010000077.1 GCA_018897225.1 Actinomycetota bacterium | reverse complement strand
TAAATAAATTTGGAGGAGTGAACATTGTACTATTTATCAGCATATTGGGATTGATTGCATCTTTTCTATTTTTAAAACGAGACAATATAAGAAAAGGATCTTTAAAAATATTTGCTACTGTTGTTGGGGTTGCTTTATTTTCTATTATTTTATTAGTCACAAATATATCCTTTGGATTCCTGGGTGAAATTCCTACCAGAAATGACCCTCTTAAAGAATTAAGCTCTGCATTAAATAATTATAATTCTGAAATAATCGAAACCAGGTGGAGCACCTTTGGCAGGGTAGATTTAGTTAAATTCTTAGATGATGATAAAAGCATGTATCTATTTATTGATGGGGCTGCAGGTACGGAAATGAATAAGTTTGATGGTAATATCAAAAATACATACGATAATATGGAATTTTTAGAAAACCATTTAACAGGAGCATTTCCTTTTCTTTTACTTAAAGAAAATGAGAAAAATAATATGCTTATAATTGGACCTGGCGGAGGCCGGGAAGTTTTACTGGGTTTGGTTAATAAAGTTGGTAATATTACCGCAGTAGAAGTAAATAAGGATTTTGTTGATATTGTTAAAGATTACAAGAATTATAATGGGGGCATATATAATGGGGGCATATATACTGATTTTAAAAACGTCGATGTCATAGTTAGGGAGGGAAGGGATTTTATAAGAAATACAAAGGATAAGTTTGACATCATAATGCTTACTATTCCAGTTACCAAAAGCTCCAGAAGTATTGAGGGATACGCTTTAACTGAAAATTACCTTTTAACGGTTGAATCTATTAAAGACTATTTTAATCATTTAACTGAAGAGGGAAGAATTATAGTCGCATTGCATAATTCAGCTGAAACCATGCGTTTTGTCACTACTTCTCTGGAAGCGCTTGAAAGACTGGGATTGGACAATAAAGCAGCAATGGAACGGATTTATACTGTCGGAGAAGAAATGATGCCTCTTGTGGTTCTTAAAAAAAATCCTTTTACAATTGAGGAATCGAATGAAATACATGACTCCATGCATAGTTTGGGACTTGATACAGCCCAAACTTACATACCCCATATTGAGCAACAAATCCAAAATGTTAAACAGGAAGATGGTACAACAATGACGTATTACATGTTTAATAATTCTTTGGTCGATTTATCAAAAGGAAAAATAAATACAAAAGATCTGGTAAAATCTGTATATTTTAATATTAAGCCTGTTACCGATGATCGGCCATTTTTCTTTGATAACCAGCCCGGTATTCCAAATAATTTGGTCTCTCTACTTTTATTTGCTCTTCTTGTTAATTTATGCGTTATCATTCCTCCTATAAAATCCTGGAAAGCTCAAAAAAATTTTACAAAACTTATGCTGCTATTCCTATTTTTAGGCGCTGGCTTTATGATGATAGAAATATCATTTTTCCAAAAATTAACTTTCTATCTAGGCTCACCAACGATTTCATTAGCAATAATTTTAACCTCCCTTTTGGCAGGAATGGGTATAGGCAGTTTTACCAGTAGAAAAATATATGATGGACAAAATATAAAAAAGTTGGTTTTATCAAGTTTTTTAATATTTATAATAGCCACCGGACTATTTTTTACAATTCCATTTATAATGAATAGTTTTAGTCAAACAAGTATCTTAAATAAATCCATGATAACTTCACTACTTTTGATTCCCCTGGGTTTTATTTTAGGTATTCCATTCCCAACAGGTATCAATTTAACAAAAGAAATGGGACTTGAGAGTTCGGTGCCCTGGCTGTATGGCATAAACGGGACAATGTCTGTTCTGGGATCGGTGCTTGCTTTAACTATATCCACAACATTAGGTTTTACTGCTTCTTTAATTTTAGGAACATTATGCTACCTTGCAATAGCACTTATTTTTAAATTTGGAAAACAGGCTAATTGATAATTATTTTTAGATGTATGAGGTTATGAAAAAATCAGGTTCAAAGGAGAAAAATGAAACAGGAATTTAATAATATACTTGAAGCGATCGGTAAAACGCCACTGATTAGATTAAACAGAATAGCTAAAGACATCAAATCAGAAATCTATGTTAAGCTGGAATACTTAAATCCGGGAGGCAGCGTTAAGGATAGAATAGGACTATCTATGATAGAAGCTGCGGAAAAAGAAGGACTCTTAAAACCTGGTGGAACAATAATAGAAGCTACTGCCGGTAATACCGGAGTAGGGCTGGCGCTTGTTGCAGCGATAAAGGGATACCGAACTATATTTGTTATGCCTGATAAAATGAGTGAGGATAAAATCAGTCTTCTTAAAGCTTATGGAGCAGAAGTTGTTATTGTCCCTACATCGGTTCCACCTGATTCACCGGAAAGTTATAATGGTGTGGCAGATAGACTGGCAAAAGAAATTCCTGGCGCCTACAGGCCAAATCAGTTTGAGAATCCAAACAATCCCCTTGCACATTATCTGTCAACAGGACCGGAGATTTTTGAAGACTCTTGCG
>JAHILC010000008.1 GCA_018897225.1 Actinomycetota bacterium | reverse complement strand
AAGCAAAGCAAACATGGTATACATTCTTGCCTCAAAAGCGTAATAGATAAGTAAGGGATTAAAAATTAAAAAAATAAGGTAGAGAAAACTTTTCTTTAAAGTTAATTTAAAAATATTTTTCAATATTGACAAAATAAAATTTTATATTCATAATATAATTATAATCATTATATATTTATAATTATTATAAAAATTGATTTTTATTTTCTATTATTAAGCAGGAGAAGGCTTTAATGTGAAAACATCATTTGAAAATCTGTCAGTTGAGTTATTAAAAAAAGAAATAAGGCCTTCATACCAAAGGATAAAAGTGTTGGAATACCTTATCGCCAAACGATGCCATCCTACGGTTGATCAGATATTTAACGATTTAGTAAAAGAAGTCCCTACTTTGTCAAAGGCTACGATTTATAATACATTAAACTTGCTTATCAAAGCAAAACTGGTGAGGGTTGTAACAATAGAGGATAATGAAACTAGATATGATATAACAATGTCAAATCATGGTCATTTTAAATGTGAGTTGTGTGGTACTATTTTTGATTTTAAAGTAAATATAGATAATTTCATGGCCGACAAACTAAGTGAATTTAAAATAAATGAGAGAGATGTTTACTTTAAGGGTATTTGTCCAAGTTGCTTAAAATATAAAAAATAGAAGAAGGAGAATAAAAATATGGATGAAAAAAAGAAATTAACAAGCGTTGCCGGAGCTCCAGTTGTTGACAATCAAAATTCTGTAACAGCCGGTCCACGCGGCCCTATGTTATTACAGGATGTTTGGTACCTGGAAAAGCTAGCCCATTTTGACCGGGAAGTAATTCCAGAAAGAAGGATGCACGCAAAAGGTTCAGGTGCATACGGAACCTTTACAGTAACACATGATATTACAAAGTATACCAAGGCAAAAATTTTCTCTGAAATTGGCAAAAAAACTGATATGTTTGTTCGTTTTTCTACAGTTGCCGGTGAACGTGGCGCTGCAGATGCTGAAAGGGATATACGTGGATTTGCTATGAAATTCTACACAGAAGAAGGTAATTGGGATCTTGTTGGAAATAATACTCCTGTTTTCTTTTTGCGTGACCCGCTTAAGTTCCCGGATTTGAATCATGCTATCAAACGTGACCCACATACAAATATGAGGAGTGCAAAAAACAATTGGGATTTCTGGACTTCTCTACCGGAAGCGCTGCACCAGGTTACAATCACCATGAGTGAACGCGGTATCCCATTATCATTCAGACACATGCATGGCTTTGGAAGCCATACTTTCAGTATGGTTAATGCAAATAATGAGCGCGTCTGGGTTAAGTTTCATATGGTCTGCCAGCAAGGTATTAAAAATCTAACCGACGAAGAAGCCGCAGCTGTCGTTGCCAAAGATCGCGAAAGTAATCAACGAGACTTATTGGAAAGCATTGACCGCGGAGACTTTCCACGCTGGAAAATGTTTATCCAGGTTATGTCAGAAGAAGATGCACTAAATATGCCTTACAATCCTTTCGATCTTACTAAAGTATGGTTTAAAAAGGATTACCCGCTCATCGAAGTTGGTGTTTGGGAATTAAACCGCAACCCGGAAAATTATTTTGCTGAGGTTGAGCAGGCAGCCTTTAATCCTGCCAACATTGTGCCGGGTATTGGATTTTCACCTGATAAAATGCTGCAGGGAAGATTATTTTCCTATGGCGATGCACAGCGTTACAGATTGGGAGTAAATCATCATCAGATACCGGTTAATGCTCCCCGCTGCCCGGTAAACAGCTACCATAGAGATGGCCAGATGAGAGTAAACAATAATGCCGGCAGAACTATAGGCTATGAACCAAACAGTTACGGCCAGTGGCAGGAACAGCCAGAATTTAAGGAACCACCATTATCAATTAATGGCGCTGCAGATAATTGGAATTTCAGGGAAGACGATAATGATTACTACGCCCAGCCTGGTTTGTTATTTAGATTGATGAGCGAACAGCAGCAGAAAGTATTATTTGAAAATACAGCACGCGCAATTGGAGATGCCCCTAAAGAGGTTAAAATAAGACACATAGGTAACTGCATGAAAGCTGATCCGGCTTACGGCAAAGGAGTGGCTGATGCGCTTGGAATTTCACTAAATGAATTAGGATAATTAAATAAACTATTTATAACAAGCTTTTAAATTTAAGCATATATTAGTCGACCTTTAGGTTCAGGAATTTCACGATCTAACTCCTTGGCAGTTTCTATCCATTCTTCTATTACCTGTGTAATATTTTCAAGAACTCCCTTTAATGTTGTTCCATCAGCCATGCATCCGGGAAGTTCGGGAACTTCTGCAATATACGCTTCATCTTCATTGCTCCAATAAATAATTATTTCATATTTAAACATTTCATTTACCTCTAATCTTATAACTTAAAATTATATTTCTTACCTGCTTGACCTGATAAGGTTTAGCTTTTTTAAAACATTACATAATCCTGAAAAAGAAATATCTCTATCTGAAAAGCCGCTTAAAATTTTTAAAAGTATTTTTTCATATTGACTCATAATTGATTATTTATTATATCATAGTAACAAATAGTTGAGCATTTATATTCTGGAAATATTTTTATTAGTCTGTGGAGTTAGTCTATAAGCCAAGTTGAACTAAACCGCTGGCGCGGTAGTTTTTAGAGAACTCTTCCTGAAATTAAAATACTTATTCATATATTTTTACTCATACAAACATCCTTCTGATATCTTCAAAATGAGAATCCTATTTAGGATCATATTCCTTTTCCACTAAAAATTAAAACCATTACAATATTTACCTACCAGATGCTGTCATCATGCATCTAAAATTATTTAATTTTTTTCAAGAGGAGGAACTATCATGACCATGCTACGCAAAAAGATGATTGGCGACATGCAGCTACACCACTTCACTGAAAGCACGCAGAAAAGTTACCTGATAGCAGTATATGGGCTGGCCAAGTACTACCGCATGTCTCCAGACAAGATAAGCGAAGATAAGCTCAAAGACTACATTCTGTACTTAATAAACGAGCGCAGTTTTAAGTGGAGTACCATAAATACCATAACTGCTGGCCTTCGTTTCTTCTACAGGAAAACTTTAGGCCAGGAGAACCTTGCACTTTCAATCCCATTAAGAAAAAACCCAAGATCCCTGCCGGAAGTATTTAGCCAGGATGAACTGGTCAGGCTTTTTTCCTGCGTTAGAAACCATAAGCATAGGGTAATGATTATGACAGCCTATGCAGGAGGTCTTCGTATAAGTGAACTTATTAAACTAAAGGTACGTGATATTGACAGCAAGAGAATGATGATAAGAATTGAAAATGGCAAAGGGGGAAAAGACCGCTATACTATCCTTTCTCCAAAACTTCTTGAAGAGCTTCGTTCTTACTGGAAAAAATACAGGCCTGATCCCCGCTACTGGCTCTTTCCCAACGGAAGAACAAAAAAGCATCTTGCTAAAACTTCTCCCAGACTGGCATTTGATATAGCTAAAAGGCAAGCAGGGATTAAAAAGAAAGTAACCTTTCATGGCCTTCGACATTATGTAGAGTGTTACATTACATGTAACAGGGAAAGAGTTGGAGGAATCGATAAAGGTACTTTAAAAGCAACTAATTAAAAAACCCCAAGTTACCTTTTACCATAACCTTGCGACCTTAGGTTACTAAACAACTCGGGGCTACTTAATAAACTTCATCGGCTTCACTTAGATCTTATTTACTCTCCCACATTCTTTCGTCTGTAAGTTTCAATAATTTCTTT
>JAHILC010000076.1 GCA_018897225.1 Actinomycetota bacterium | reverse complement strand
TGTAAAACTTGTAAGAAGCTCTAAAATAACTCTTAATTTCTTAGCTGTTCTCTTGCAAGCTAGTGACGTACCGGCAAAGATCGGGTAAATTCAAAATTATAGGCTGATTATCTGCCCAACCACCTTTAATACCAAGCTCGTCACAGGAAAGCTCAAAATGACACATCGCTATTCCTAAATCAATTTTCTGCAAATTTTTATAAGCTGTTGGATAAGATTTGGACCTTTGGATAAAAAAATGAAAAGTATTTTTATCTTTTTGAAATACTATCCTCCATGGTTGTTTGTTTGATGCAGATGGTGCAATCCTGACCATTTCAAGCACGTCCTGTCGCTATAGCTTCTCACTGACTTGCGAGATTTTATTATATCTATTACGGATTGCGAAAATTCCATTACCTATTTTCCAGTCAATTTAGAGTTTTTTAAGATTTTCAAAACCGGTAAGGTAGTCATCATAACGAATTGAAGATTCTATCCCAAACTCAGCAAGTAAATCTAAAACCTCATTTATGGAAAGAGCAAGCTCTTCTGCCATCTTTCCAATAGACACCTTCCCCGCACTGTATAATTTAAGCCAGTAAAATACCCAGCCTACCTTGCTGCCAGATTTATTAAAAACTTATTGATTATATAATAACGTATTGTGATTATACAAAATAACTTTTTATTAATACTATTTTAACAAAGAAATTTTTTCTATTAAATCTGTTAGTGCCTGGTCACCATTATTAACTATCTGCAAAGATACACTGATTAAATATATATATCGTTACTGCAATAATGGTAATAAAATCTCCCGCCAATCATCTATTGAACCATTTACACCATTAATCTCAAGTCCGGTTTTGTCATAATAAATTTCCAGCTTTTCATTGCAGCAGCCACACTTTAAAAGATATCTTGGTGATTTCTTTCCATAACCCTTTTTATGATATACTCTTATTTCAGGTTGCCCAAACCTTTCGGTGTTATAAATTTTGTTTTTTCTTTTTAATATTTTCATTAGCCTTCTTTCCAGGGTTTTTATCTTTTACTTATAAATAATAAAACTTGCCTGTTTTTAAGCATTAACAGTTTTAAATAGATTTATTTTCCCTCATATAAATTTTTAAGTTTTAATCCATCCTGCAATAATTGTGAATGAAACTGAGGTAAATATTCCAACACCAAATGACCCCTATATTTAATTTTCCCTAGAAAAGATAATATCTTATCAAAATCCAGAGCTATCTTTTCCTTAGAGCAATATACAGGATAATGCTGTTTTGTACTGTTTTGTATCCTATTTGACAGGTGAAATATTTTAATAATATCGATGTTTTTTTCGAGGTCTTCAAGTATTTTTTCTTGTTCTTTATGTATATGAGAAAAATCATAGCAAATACGGTGACAGCGGGTATCTTTACAGAATTTGAACATCTCGTCTATTCCGCCAGATATTCTTCTTCTGCTTTCAAAAGTCTCCCAGCACAAAAATAATCCTTCCCTTTCTAGAACCGGATCTATTTTTTCACTTAAAAATCTTTTTACTTCATCATGCTTACCCATGCTGGGATGGATAACTATAAGGTCACAGTTTAGTAATCCTGCAATCTTTGTAGTTTTATTAAAGACTTTTGAAAATAAATCAAGTTTTGAAAGATTAAACTTAGCAAAGTGTATGGATGAAACTTTAATATTTGTTTTTTCAAAAGGCATAATAATATCTTTTAATTCAGCATTTAGAAATAATTCAGGATCAAGGAATTTATAGCTGATTCTTTGTTAGCAATATCCAATACTTTTTCATCAGAAATCCCTGGCTTAATTTCCAGAACATATAAAACTTCATAGCCTCTTTTTCTAAGATACTCAATGATTTGCCAGTCAACACATTCATCAGCTATAAATTTCATTTAACTGCCTCATGTATAGGATATACAACATCTGCCCGAAGTGCTTTTAATGCAAAATCCAGTGCAGCAAAAATAGCTTTTTTATCCAGTTGTGGATGCTCTTTCAAAATCTGTTGAATGCTCTCACCATTTGATAATTTTTCTAAAATTAATTCTACTGTTATGCGCGTACCGGCAATCACTGGCTT
>JAHILC010000075.1 GCA_018897225.1 Actinomycetota bacterium | reverse complement strand
GCCAAAAAAATTAAAAATAAAACCTCTGCTTCTTATTTTCTAAAAAATACAACTGAAGTTTTCAATTTTTTAAGAATAATTGAAAATAATTAAAAAATTCTTGCAAAAAAACTTAAGGAAGCTATTTGCTTTCATTTTTTATATAAATATTTCTACTGGGATAAGGAATTTCAATTCCTGATTCATCAAATTTAGATTTAATCATTTTTTTTAATTGTCTCTCTATTGTCCACTGATTCGGCGGTTTAACTTTAAACGCTATTTTAAAAATAACTGCTGAATCCCCGAGCTCATTTATTCCCCCGTCACCTAATATGGAAGGTCTTTCAAGAATAAATTTTTTATATTCTTTTTTCTTCATAAAATCGTTGAATATTTCTTCCAGTACCCCTATAACCTTTTCGGTATCTTCCTTATAACTTACACTTACATCTACCACTGCTCTTGCCCATTCGGATGTGCTGTTGCTCAATATATTAATCTGCCCGTTTGGTATAAAATGAACTTTTCCGTTTAAATCTCTGATTACTGTTGTTCTTAAGCTAAATTTTTCAACTACTCCCGAGACATTGCCGACAGTTATTATGTCGTCTATTTGAAACCACTGTTCTACAAGAATAAATAAGCCGTTTATTAAATCCTTAATCAGGCTTTGAGCGCCAAAACCTATCACAATCCCCAGTACTCCTGCACCAGTTAAAACAGGAACTATATTGATGCCCAGAATGTCAGCAAGTGTAAGAAAGGAAATTAACACAGCCAGAACTAAAATAAGGTTTGAAAAAACACTGATAACCGTAGAGGTCTTCTTTTTTATTCCAAGCTTTTCATCTGAAAATTTCTTATTAACTATTTTTTTAAGTTTTCTTGATACAAGTGTGATTATCAAAAAAAGTATAATTATTGCTGCAATAATAACAATTATTAACAACCAATTTTGCTTAAAGTTTTCGGTTATCTTTTGAGTATTAAATTCACTATTTCCTAAGCCTTCAATCATCTTGATACCTAAATTATTTAATAGTAACTTTAAAAAATCTTAAAAATCTTTTACTAATTTAAATTCCCATATAACACTACCGTCTGCTTCTTTTAAATTTAAATTATATGCAATCCCTGCATCCATATCCGGATATTTCCAACCCCAGCTGTTTTTATCAGGATTTTTTCTTCAACGCTGCGCACTGACTTTCTTTGATGAATTGCCTGTGCTAATTTTTCAATATATTTATCCATAAAAAGTATATTTTTCTTATAACACTGTTTATTATCATTTTAATATATTATCAAATTAACTATTTATTTTCATCACTTCTTTAAAACTTTACCAATTCACATTGAAAATTTTTAAAAATTTCAAAAATAAAGTTAAGTATGTTATGGTTTACAAAAATTGTTTTTTAGAATTAGAAGGGCTATTAAAAATGGCAGGATTATCAGGCATACTTTACTTAAACAGAAAAAGCCTAAATAATACAAAGCCGGAACTTGATATGATGCTCGACAAAATATCATATAGGGGACTTTGTAAAAAACACATATCAGAGGTAAAAGGCTGTAATAACGGATATATAGGGCTTATCTCAAATTATGATATTAATAAAACGGGAGAGAAATATAAGATTTTTCTTGACGGAAAAATATATAATTTGGATTACCTTCTAAATAAACATTCTATAAATGCAAACAAAAAAAATTTGACCGACATTTTGAAAATTGAGCTTTTGTTTGAAAAAATTTTAGTTGGTATTTTTAAGGATTTTGAAGGTCCTTTTGTACTTATAATTGTTGACAGAGCCGGAAATTTTTTTATCTCCAGAGATTATTTAGGTAGAAAACCACTATATTATTCTCTTGACAAAAAACAAAATAAGATTTCATTTGCTTCCGAATTAAAAGCTTTAGATCCTTTCTTGGATAAAAGTGAAGTATTCATACTAAAGCCCGGAAAATTTATAAAAAACGGTGATGAGCCGAAATATTTTAAGCAGCTTGATTTAAATTACTTTAAAAATAAAGAATCAACAAGCAAAACAGAAACGATTAAAAAAGTTGATAGTTTACTAACAAATGCAGTTAAAAAAAGGCTTTCGGCTTATAAAGGTAAAATTTTAGGAGTTTGGCTCAGTGGTGGACTCGATTCAAGTTTAATTGCTGCAATATTAAAAAAATATCTCGATAACATTATTACTTTTTCTGTCGGTTTTGAAAATTCTCCGGATCTTTTAGCTTCAAAAACAGTAGCAAATTATATCGGATCAAAACATATTGAATATAAATTAAAAACAGATGAAATTTTTAATTTAATTCCTGAAGCCATATATACTCTTGAATCTTTTGATGCCCCGCTTGTAAGAAGTTCAATCGGTAATATGATAGTTTCCAGGCTTTCTTCAAAAGCAGACATTGTGTTTTCCGGAGAAGGAGGAGATGAAGTTTTTGCAGGATATAATTATTTTCTTGATTTTAATAATGATGAAGAAATCCAGAAAGAATTATTAAAAGCCTTAAAAAGCCTTCATAACACTGCATTACAAAGAGTTGACAGGTTTGCCAATAAGTATTCGGTAGATGTAAAGCTTCCTCTGCTTGACGAGGAATTGATCTATTTTTCGTTTAATATACCTCCTGCATTTAAAATAAATAAAAATATGACAAAATATATTTTAAGGGAAGTAGCACTTAAATACTTGCCGGAAAATATTGTATGGAGAACAAAAGATAAATTCTGGGAAGGTTCAGGAATTAATGAAAAGCTGAAAAATAAGATAGATAAAATAATTTCTGATGAAGAATTTAACAAAAACTCAAAAATAGCAAATAATTTTAAACTTAGAAATAAAGAAGAAATGTATTATTTTGAAATATTTAGAAAATTCTTCCCGAAATCCAATTACAATAATATAATTTCCTTTACGGAGGATTTTAATTAAAAAGACTAAAAATTTAAATTAGATTTGTTTCAAACTGGCTGTTGTAAAGTTCGGCATAAAAACCGTCTTTGTTTATAAGCTCTGCATGCCTTATTGTGTTAGCTAAATACTTTTAAAATTTAAATGAAAAAAGCAATTCGCTATATTGACAAAAAATGTTATTTTTGCTATATTGAGTTCACCTTAAGAAATGAGGCAACATTCGGGGAAAGAATTATTCTGTAGACGAAAGAATATAGAATATTTTAATTACTGAAAGTCCTGAGAAAAGTTTTAAGGTAGGACTCCAAGGTGCTTAATAACCTAAGGCTGTAAAAGGTTATGGTAAAAGGTAACTTGGAGTTTCTTTATTTAAGGTTTAAAAACTTTTTCAAGTTCATCTTCTGAGAGTATTCTATAATTCCCTTCGGCAATATTTCCCAGCTTTAGGTCCCCTATCGCCGTTCTTTTAAGATCTTTAACTTTATAACCAAGTTTTGCAAAAGCTTTTCTTATAATTCTTTTTCTTCCCTCAATAATTTTAATTTCAATTCGGGAAATATTATTTTTCCTGACCAAAATTTTAACTGCAGCAGGCAAAAGTTCCCTTCCTTCGATATTGATTCCATTTGTTATTTTTTCAATACTTTCATCGCTGAAATAATCGTTTATTTCAACTTCATATGTTTTAGGAACCTGAAATTTTGGATGCAGTATTTTATATGTAAAATCACCATTATTAGTAAGTAAAATCAAACCTCTTGAATCAAAATCAAGTCTCCCAACCGGAAATAATCTTGCTTCAATTCCGTTAACTAAATCAAGAACTGTCTTGCGTTTATAATTGTCGGCAACACTGGAAATGTAGCCCTCGGGTTTGTTTAAGGCAATTACTATATTTTTTTCGCATTTTAGTTCTTTGCCCAGGTATTCAACTTTATCATCGGCGCTAACCTTAAAAGAAAGATCGGTAAGAATTTCATCATTTACCTTAATTTTTTCTGATTTTATTAGCTCTTCGGCTTTTCTGCGGGAAAGTATTCCACACGAGGCAAGATATTTTGCAATTCTAACTTTCTTCTCCATTGTTTTTGTCTTCAGATTTTTTATCCTCGAAATTCTGCAGCAAAGGTAAGTCTTTGATGCTGTTAATTCCCATAATTTCAAGTAATTTTTCACCATTGATTAAGTAACTTCTCTTACCTCCATCCATCAAGCAGACATTTCCGCTTTTCGCTTTCGTTTAAAACAATCCTGCAGTCTTCCCAGTTTGTGTTACTGACTGCCTGCTTTTCATATTTAATTTTAAAAGGATGTTGCATCGGCACAGCATCAATAATCTTTTCCGCATCGGCTTTTTTACCCAATGCTACCTGCACCCAGACATCCTCCAGCACATCGGGGAGTTGTCCGAAAATATCGCTGATGTTTTGCAGACGCTTTGACAGCATGTAATGAACACGATCTTCAACTGAGCCCTTATATCGCATATTGTAT
>JAHILC010000074.1 GCA_018897225.1 Actinomycetota bacterium | reverse complement strand
TCCACTGGATAGTGATATTTTTAAACCTACATCAAAAACTCCCGAGGATTCGAAGATATGTTTTACTACTGCTGTGCTTACAGTAGTATCGTAAGTGCCATCCCCATTCCAATCCCAGGAATAGCTGACACTGATATCTCCAGTAGCCTGGATAATGCTTGATGAGGCATCAAAGTTAAGGTTTTGGCCTATATTGCCCCCTGTATCCTGCCCGGCATTTGCAGTAACTGAAGTCGGAGTTGCCGTACTGCCGGAAGTAATTCCCTGGATTACCTGGTTTGCAAATAATATTATCTTGTCAGTATAAGTTGCTCCAGGCGCCCATCTGCCGTTTAAAAATCCTACTGTTGTGTTCCCTGTATAATTCATATGCGAAGTACCGAAATGCCTTGGATCATATGTCTTGTTGCAGTATTCATTGACATCATTTGGATAGTAATACCATGCAAGGTGCGCAAAATGAGCTATTATACCCAGCTCCTCACTGGTGAAGCTGTTTCCGGGAACTCCTCCACCTGTAGCGCCAATTCCTGCAAAGTTGTTCTGTTCCGGTTTTACGTCTCCGGTATATTCAAGAAATGCAGTTTCATGGCACATTTGAGCCCAGGCAATATCGGCTCGCAAGTTAAACATCTTTGCATATTTAATATAAAGCGGCGCAATCCTTGCGGCTTTGTCCAATTCAGTCGAATTTCTATCCTTAAATATTTTTAGAAGCGCTGCTTCTGAAATGTCAATGTATCCAATTATGTTTGTGCTATTGGAAACATTTTCAAATGTAGTGCCGGTGTTACCCTGATTGCCTGTTTGAGTAGAATTAGGATCAATTACGGTAGCTGTGGTAGTAACTGCAGCTGATGATTTATTTCCATTATCTTTAACAGTAAGTGTAACATTATATTTTCCAGCTTTGGTGTAAGCATAAACAGGTTTTTGTATTGTTGCTGTGCTGCCATCACCAAAATCCCACAGGTATTCTGAAATTACTCCATCCGGATCAAATGAAGCTGAGCCATCAAAAGTAATTTCTTTGCCTGGTTCTCCGGTATATGGCCCGTTCGGTTTTGCTACAGGATTTAAATTTAAATTATCCGGAACACTTCCTGATTTTAAGACATTGACCTTAACATTTCCGATACTGAAATTATTGCTTTCATCATAAGCATAAATATAAATTATATTTTCACCCTCAGATAACAAATCGCAATTTATGGTAAGCCTCCAGCCGCCGTTCAAAACTCCTTCACTGCCTAAAACATTTGTTTCAAAACTATTAATACTTCCAATTAATGACTGTGCATCCCTGCTGGAGTTTTTATATACTTCAATTTTTGATAATTTTTTTGCAGGGCTGTTTCTTAAATCTGCAGCCCACCCTCTGATTTCAAATGATCCCAAAACTACAGCGCCATTTGGCGGGGTATCTACCTTCATTGTAAATCCTGACGAATTTGTTCCGCTTACATCGCTATAAGCATTACTGTCATTAGTCGTACTGGTAGAGGTTGTAGAGCCACTGCTGCCTCCAGAACTATCAGCTTTTATGATACCTTCTGAAAATTTCTTTATTGCATTGAAAATTCCAACCGCACATTTTTCCCTGAAATCTGCGGACTTCAGCAAGTCATTCTCAGTCTGGTTGGAAATAAAAGCACACTCCACAAGAGCTGCCGGCATAGTTGTATTTTTAATTACCCTGAAATTTGCCGTTTTTACTCCCCTGTTTGCCCGGCCTGTCTGGCTTACCACATTTGATTGAATTAAGCTTGCAAGTTGGTTTGAACCTGCAATGCCATTTGCGCACCAGTAGGTTTCCGTACCATGTGAATATGGAGAAATTGAAGCATTATTATGGATAGAAACAAACAAATCAGCTGAACTGGCATTAGCCATGTTAACTCTTTCATCAAGACTGTGGGTTGAATCATCCGATCTTGTCATTACTACTGTAAATCCGCTGGATTCCAGTTTTGATTTTACCCTGAGGGTTATATCTAAGTTTGCTGTTTTTTCATAAAAACCAAACCCTATCGCTCCTGAATCCCTGCCACCGTGGCCTGCATCAAGAAAAACCTTTATTTTAGGGCTGGCAGCAAATAATTTACCATCAAAAGGGGTAAAAAAAGTAAGCATACAGAAAGTAAGTATTAGTATTATGGTAAAAACAGATACTGTAATCTTCTTAGATATTGTCATCCCTATTCCCTAATCTTTTTTTATTAAGTCGCTTCTTCTAAACAAAGGCCCCTGCAGATCCAGCCCCCCCAAAACATCTAGTCTTTCGCCATCAATATAAAATTCCACTGAATTTACATCAGGAAATTCTGTCAATGTGTTTACTATTGTATAAATAAGCAAAATATCCATTGTATCGCTGACAAACCTGTCGTCTTCAAAATTTTTTGATAAATCAACCTTAGCCATGCCATCTTTAACTGTGACACTATTAATTTTAGTTGATTCTGGTATCAGTTTAACCAGACTGCCATCAATTGGTTCTTTCATCATTTCGGATATTGCGTCTACATATTTGCTGCTACCCGAAAGGATTCTTGCTTCACCAATAAGATATTCGCCACTTTGATCGGAATAATAAACATTTATGGTAACTTCTTCGTTTGATGAGTTGTTATTTCCTGTTTCTTCGCTGGTTACAGAAGCTTCCTGGCTTGTGCTGCTATCTTTGGCGCTGCTGCTTTGAGTGTTGCTGGTACTTTCTGCAGCAATCGAAGTATCTTCTATGGCCTGGCCGTTGTTTTGTTTATTATTTTCATTGGTGGAAGAACCCGCTGAACAACCTGAAGCGAAAAGAGTGATTATAATAATTAAAATTACGCCAATAATTATTAATTGAGGTACTTTTGAAGAGACTATAAATCCCTTTTCAATTTTATTGCTATCTTTCATTGCTACGATAAAACTAAATTTACTATTATATTGCTGCGATTATGTAATAATTACTTAAAATATTTGTATGACAATAATAAACATAAATTATTATTATTGTCAAGTAATATATTATTAATTTTTATTTAAGAAATTATATACTTATTTAAATACTTTTGTTAATTATATTTTACATTAAGATTGACACTTGTTTGGGCATACTCCCATCCATCTCTGCTGCCATCAGTATCAGTCCATGGACCACTAAAATGAACCCTTATCTGAAATCTTGATTTGCCATTATTGATAGCTTTCTGGAGCTCTGATTTTAACTTTTCAGCAGTACAGGTTATATTTGAGCTGTTAAAGCTTTGGATAGCTATGCCTTGCAGAATAAAATCACTCTGGATGATAGGCTCTGCACCCCACTCGACTACGTTTATCCAGAAAGCATCAAGATATTCAAGAGGATCACCTTGAACTGCAGCGCTGCCAAGGGTAAGTGTCGCTGCCTCGATAGTTTTACCTGCTATGCTTGCAATATTAAAGCTAATAAAACCAACGCAGGGTTTATTGTTGGCAGAATCTCCCGCATATATGTTTCCACCCGCAAAAGTTTCCCCTCCATACTCCAGATAGCCACCTTCATTTGTTTTTTTTGGCAGGTCAAGGCTCGTCTGTTGCGGTGAAGTTGGGGGTGAAGTAGTGGGCGGCGCAGTAGTGGACGGCGATGTTTGGGGTGGTTGGGTTGTCTGGGCTACTTCCACGCTACCAACATAAACAGGTATGCTCTTTGAAGAACTTGCCCCTTTACTGTCCTGAACAACTACTTTTACTTCATAGTTATCTGACTTTGAAGGAGTATTCCACTTAACAGTTTCCAGATTATCGGCTATTAAGGCGCCGCCGCTTACAGTCCATTTATAGGTCAGTTTATCACCATCAGAGTCACTTGCTTTGACAGTTAATTCATACTGCTTATCAACATATACGATATCGCTGGATAATTTAACCTCAGATATGGCAGGATTACTGTTACACCCCCAATTTAAGGTTATTGAATCCATAACGGTGCCCTGGGAGTTTGATGCTGTGGCAGTTAATGTATAGGTTTTCATATTCCTTTTAAGATTGATTTGTGCCATGCCAGAACCAAGCAAGCCCTCGCTGTCATCTTTGCTGAATTTGATAGTTGGAGCAGGCCTGCCCGTAACGACTGCTTTCACCTTATAATAACAGGTATCATCAGATGCAGAATATAGTGGTCCCTCGTAAATCTTTAACCTTATTGTGGGTTTGGCAGGTACATTATTTTCCGTATCATTTACCGTATCATTTTCCGTAACATTTTCAGAGCTCTTAGTTTCCTGGGTTTCTTTGGATTGAGAATTTTTATCTTCTGAAGAAGTTGTCGTTTCACTATAATCTTCGGAAATTTTTAAATATTTGTTTAAAAACCCTTCAGCATTATTTGAAATAGGTGGGATATATAAAAGAAGCCAGGACCATGATATTAATATTAAAAAAGCTGATACTGAGCAGGCTGCAATTAATAGTTTATTTTGTGATTTCTTTGCATGTTTTGCCATTTTAGCATTTCTACTTTTTTAAAGGCCTCCACCACTTTTCATTATTAACATACCAGCGAACTGTTCTATGTAAAGCTTCTTCGAAATCTACTTCAGGTTTCCACCCCAGCTCTTTTTCTATTTTTGAGCAATCTACGGAATATCGCCTGTCATGGCCTAACCTGTCTGCAACAGGTTCAATCATAGTTTCAGGTTTCTCTAAAATTTCTAATATTTTTTTCGTAATCCAGACATTTGGTTTTTCATTGCCTGCACCAATGTTGTAAACTTCCCCAATTTTCCCTTTGTGTAAAACCATATCCAGAGCAATACAGTTGTCGCTGACATATATCCAGTCCCTGACATTCATGCCGTCCCCATAAAGTGGAACTTTCTTGCCATCAATCAAATTAGTCACAAATAACGGGATTATTTTTTCGGGATATTGGTATGGCCCAAAGTTGTTTGAAGTTCTGGTTACAAGAATTGGAGTTTGATAGGTTTTAAAAAATGACCTTACAATCATTTCTGCGCCTGATTTTGATGCAGAATATGGGCTGTTGGGAGCAAGCGTGTCATCTTCGCTAAAAGACCCTTTTTCTATAGAACCATACACTTCGTCGGTACTTATTTGTAAAAATACTTTTGATTTATACTTTGTTGCGGCCTCCAAAAGAACAAATACGCCATACACATCTGTTTGGATAAAAACTCCCGGATCTGTTATTGACCTGTCTACATGCGATTCCGCAGCAAAATTTACGACAGCATCAATTTTGTTGTTGCTAGAAAAAATATCTTCCACTAAATCCCTATCACAAATATCCCCTTTTATGAATCTATAGTTTTTGATATCCTCAATATCTTTTAGATTTTCCAGATTACCGGCATATGTCAATTTATCCAAGTTTATGATCTTATATCCATTAGATTTTCTAACCATATAGCGAATAAAGTTGCTACCAATAAATCCGGCTCCTCCGGTTACGAGCAATGTTTTAAATTCTCTGTTTTCCAAACCTATCTCCTATCCGTCTTTTCTTGTCCAATCATAAGGTATCTCTTTGCTGTGAGGATCCACCCTGTATTCGTCAGGTTTTTCATAATTATATGATTCTGTAGGTATATTAATGCAAATCGCTTCAGCTTCGCTTATGCATTTAAATCCATGCAGTACGCCTGCTGGAATATGTATCAATGCCGGATTGTGCTCACCCACAAAAAATTCATTTATCTCTTTATATGTTTTTGAATTACTGCGATCATCGTATAAGACGACTTTCATCATACCTTTTATTATAATCATATTATCTGACTGAATTTTGTGGTAATGCCATCCTTTTACAACACCAGGATATGCGGCTGTCATATAAACCTGGCCAAATTTTGTAAAAAAATCATCATCGCAACGAAGTATTTCCATAAGCCTGCCTCGTTCATCAGGAATGACCTTTAATTTTTTTATTTTTACTCCTTCTATCAATTCAACCTCCCAATATTTAATTGGATAAAAACAGCTGAAAATATCTATAATTCATAAATCAATAACCTATACCTCTGTAAACAAAACCTAAATCAAGAAGTTTTTTCTTCTCTAAAAAATTTCTTCCATCAATTATATATGGATTTTTCATGATCTGCTTAATTTTTACAAAATCAAGATCTAAAAAATCAACCCAATCAGTAACCAAGACCATCAAGTTCGCATTTTTCAGAGTTTCATATGGATCTTTTGAAATGATAACTTTTTGATCCATTTCGGGAGGAATTTTAGTTACAACTGGATCATATGCTCTAACCTCTGCGCCTAATTCAACAAGCTTATTTATTACGGTAACAGAAGGAGCTTCTCTTGTATCGTCAGTATTTGGTTTAAAAGCAATTCCTAAAACTCCTATTATCTTATCCTCTATAATTCCAAGCAGATCCATTGCTTTCTGAATTATTTTGAATCTTTGATAATTATTGACCTGTATAACCGCATTTAGGATACTTGCATGAGCGCCATATTCTTCTGCAGTGAATGAAAGCGCTCTCACATCCTTGGGGAAACATGAACCTCCCCACCCTATCCCTGCTTTCATGTATTTTGTTCCTATTCTGCTATCCAGTCCCATGCCATATGTGACATCCAGAATATTTGCGCCAACTCTTTCACATATATTTGCCACTTCGTTAACGAAAGATATTTTAGTTGCAAGAAATGCGTTTGAGGCATATTTTATCAGTTCAGAACTGGTTGAATCAGTAATTATTATTGGAACTTTTTCTCTTTTCTTTGGATTATTGTTAGCATAATCAAAATCCTGATTTATGATCGGTTCATATAGTTTTTTCATCAAGTTGATTACTTTTTCGTTATCTGAGCCAAAGACTATTCTTTCCGGGAAGAAAGCATCTTCCACTGCTTCCCCTTCTTTTAAAAATTCTGGATTTGAAACAATATCAAAATTATTATTCTTATTTTCCTCACTTAAATTTTCTTTGATAATCTTTTTTATTCTTTTAGCTGTGCCAATAGGAACAGTACTTTTATTTATAATTACTTTGTAGCTATTTATAGATTTACCAATCAATTTCGAGACTTCATCTAATGAATTAAGATCTGGCTTACCCGCAGAGGTAGGGGGCGTGCCTACACATATAAATATTATATCCTGAGATTTAATTGCGCTCTCAACATCACTGGAAAAGATTAGATTTTTCTTTTTTACATTTTTCTCTACAAATTTATCGAGTCCTGGCTCATAAATTGGCATTTTACCGTTTAAAAGCATGTTTATTTTACTCTCGTCTTTGTCAACACAAATCACGTTGTGCTCTATTTCAGCAAGGCAAACGCCAGTAACT
The DNA here is from genome assembly GCA_018897225.1 of Actinomycetota bacterium. Taxonomy (GTDB): domain Bacteria; phylum Actinomycetota; class Humimicrobiia; order Humimicrobiales; family Humimicrobiaceae; genus JAHILC01. Next base: position 554 of record JAHILC010000074.1, on the reverse strand, counting down.
AATCCTACATATCCTGTTCCTATGACACAGACTTTCATAATTTTTTTACACCTTTCAGATTAATATTAAGCCTTATTATATTAATATCAGAAATAGTATCATCAACAATTGTATTCTTTAATTATCATTATATAAATTAATTAAAAATATTGATAAAATTTATCTATAAGAATTTTAAATTTAATTTTCAATTTGATCAATTATAATACCTTTTTATATAAAACCGCCAGAAAACCCCTACTGTATCCTTAAAAACATTAAAAGCGTCTCTAAGCCCTATCCTCCCAAGTTTTCTTTTGGCATTGAGATTAATTGGCGCTTCCATAATTTTATATTTCTTTTTGTTAACTGCCAGCAATAATTCGAGGTCAAAAGCATATCTTTTGACTATGACCTTGGGCAAACAGACTTTAAGCACATCATATTTGAATAACTTAATTCCTGTTTGAGTATCCTTGATGGGCAAACTGAATAAAACCTTTATAAGAAAATAATACGCAGAACTTAATAACTTCCTGATTTTAGGATAATTCAATATTGAATCTCTGTTTTGC
>JAHILC010000073.1 GCA_018897225.1 Actinomycetota bacterium | reverse complement strand
GTAGCCTATATAATATTTTGCTTCATTTATTAATGCTTTCGCTATCAGATATTCATTACCTGCCCATCTGCCCTGAGGGGCTTTCATGGGAATAAAAAGATAAATATTCTTTATAATCTTCCTGAGTCTCTTCTTTTCGAGCAATTTCTTTATTAAATAAGCTCCCTTTTGCCTACTGGCACAAAAGAAATTTATTTCTTTCCTTGTATAAATCTCCTTTCCCTCAAACTCAAGTCGGGTCATGAGATCTACTTCTTTAGTAGAAAGCGTCTTTTTTGTTATTATTTTCAGTTTCATATTTCACCCCAGTGAGTGCATTATGATTAACTGTAAATAATATATCTTTTCTGATGCTATATGTCAAGGCAAGACCTTAATGTGCCAGTTATATCAAAATTGACAAATTGTAGGATAATTAGTATATTAATTGTAGTAAAATTAATAAAATTTATTATATTATTATATAAGGTGATTTTATGAAGTTCATAAGTGTAAGAGATTTTAGGATAAGACCAGGTGATGTCTGGAAACAATTAAAGGTTTATAAAGATATCATTATTACTTCAAATGGGAAACCAATTGCTATTTTAAATCCAGTTGAAGACAGCAATCTGGAGAGATCTATCACTGCCCTCAGAAGAGCCAGAGCATTGATGGCATTAGAAGAAACACAAAAGAATTCTGTTGTAAGAGGACTTGATAAGTTAACCGAGGATGAGATAGAAGAAGAAATAAAGGCAGCAAGACTGGAGAGAAACAGGTGATTTTAGTTATTGATACTAATATTATTATTTCTGCTTTAATCAAACCTTTTAGTGATTCCTCAAAAATTCTTAATCTAATACTTTCCGGAAAAATAAAACTGGCTTATGATTCTAGAATATTATATGAGTATGAAGAAATATTAAGAAGAAAGAAATTTAACTTTGACCCCCAGAATACTGAAGCTATTATTACTCAAATAAAAGAAGAGGGAATTCATATCGATTCATTACCTTTAAATGTCGCTTTTCCTGACAAAGACGATGCTCCTTTTTTAGAAGTGGCTGTTAGCGCAAGAGTTGATGTTATTGTCACCGGCAATAAAAAACATTTTCCGAAAACTCATAGTAAAAACATTGAAATATTATCACCCTCTGAATTCTTAAAAGCTTTCAAAGATTCAATTGATTAAATTTCCCAATATTATTGTTGACTGTTAACAATTAACACTTTATAATTACATAAAAATAGTCACTAATAAGGTCATTTTGTTAAAAGGAAACGATAATGGCAGGTAGCGCCCAATTAAAGACAGTATTGTCCTCCAAGATTGCAGGTATTCTGCGACAGGAAATATATGAGAACACAATTAAAGTGGGTGCGCACCTTAATGAAGCGGCAATCGCTGCCAGGTTGGGCACAAGTCGTGGCCCTTTGCGGGATGCTATCCATATTCTTGAGAATGAAGGACTTGTAAAAACACCGCCTAACGGTCGCACATTTGTGGTAGGTTTTTCCACCAAGGAAATCATCGAATACTATGAATTGCGCTATTATTTAGAATCCAAAGCTATACACAAGATTCTCTCTGAACCTGAAAACCAGTCGTATCATGACTGGTTAAATGATCTTGAACAACTGCTGAGCGAGAGCAAGCAATATCTAAAATATGATGATAAAGATCTCTTTACAACAGCAGATTATAAGTTTCATCTTTCCATACACACCAGGGCAAATAATACAATTTCTATTCAAGTCTGGAAGATGCTGGCCAATATGAGCATAACAATTATAGAAATGAACAAACGATATTTAGCTGATAAATATATTCATGATCTTAACGCCACCTTCGAATACCATGATAAAATACTGCTCAGTTTAAAAAACCGCGATCTGGATATGGCTCTTAAAAACCTGCAGATCCATTTGCAAAAAGGCAAGGAGACCTTTCTGAAAATAATTGAGAGTGTGGCTAATATGACGTCTAAGTCGAAGTCATAAATAAAAAATAATTTAAAAGTTAAAAATTTTATTATCTTATATAATACGAGGGAAGTTTAATGGAAAAAACAAGTCCGATAAGTTTGATAGATGAGCTTATAGAAAAATCAAAGATAGCCCAGATTGAATTTGAAAAATTTACCCAGGCGCAAGTTGACCAGGTAGTAAAAGCAATTGCCAAAGTTGTATATGATAATGCCAAAGAACTTGCACGTATGGCAGTAGATGAGACCAGGATGGGCAATTATGAGGATAAGCTAAAAAAGAAACTGGGAAAAGCAAGGATTTTATGGCACAGTTTAAAGGGGAAAAAATCAGTAGGAATAATAGGCTATGACGAAAATACCGGCATTGCTCTTGTTGCAAAACCAATGGGAGTAGTAGGAG
>JAHILC010000072.1 GCA_018897225.1 Actinomycetota bacterium | reverse complement strand
GTCAGTTTGTCCTACAATTTTCTGCTTAAACTGTGCTTTTAATTTTCTTGATTTTTATTTTCTTTAATGCTGCTTTTAATAAACTGTAAGTTTTATTATAAGGGAGAACGATTTAATGCAAAAAATTAAAAAAATTCAAAGGTATAATTTTGGTAAAATCCGGAAAGTAATGGAGATTCCTCACCTGCTGGATATCCAGCGAAAATCATTTGATTGGTTTTTAAAAATTGGAGTCGGTGAGGCTCTGAAAGATATGTCTCCTATTGAAGATTTTAGCGGAGGTATGTCCCTGGAGTTTGTTGATTATAGCTTTGGCGAATTAATTGCAAGTATTGATGATTGCAAGATGAAGGATATGACATATTCAGCCCCATTGAATGTCACTGCAATATTTGTTAACAAGGAAACGGGAGAAAAGAAAGAGTCAACAGTTTTCATGGGAGATTTTCCAATGATGACTGATAAAGGCACTTTCATTATTAACGGAACTGAGAGGGTTGTAGTATCACAGCTTGTAAGATCTCCGGGTGCATATTACGACACCGATATTGATAAGAAAACTGAGAAAGAACTTTACATGTGTAAAGTAATACCTACCAGAGGCTCATGGATTGAAATTGAAACAGATAAAAAAAATGTTGCCTATGTAAGAATTGACAGACGAAGAAAATTCCTGATGACCATTTTCTTAAAAGCAATTGGTTTTGGAAATAGTGAAAATTTGCTCGGCATTTTTGGTCCACACGATAAGGTAGATTGTATTAAGAAGACAATAGAAAAAGATATTACAGAAACCGAAGAAGAGGCTTTAATAGAAATATATAAGAAACTAAGGCCAGGCGAGCCTCCCACAATTGATAGCGCTAAGAACCTGATACATGCATTGTTTTTTGACCCGAAAAGATATGACCTTGGCAAGGTTGGAAGACACAAATTAAACCAGAAGCTTGACGAAGAAATAGACGTTACCCTTGCGACAAAGCTTGATGAAATTAATAAAAAAATGGGTATTGATACCAATAATCCAAACATACTTAAGAGCAAGGATATATTCCTGATAGTTAAATACCTTGTTCAATTGATTAATAATATTGGTGAAATCGATGATATTGATCACTTTGGAAACAGAAGAATTAAAAATATTGGAGAATTAATTCAAAACCAGGTACGGATTGGGCTTTCACGACTTGAGCGAGTTGTAAAAGAAAGAATGACTACTCAGGATAACGAGGCGATAACTCCAAAAACTTTAATTAATATCAGACCCCTTGTCGCAAGCCTTAAGGAATTTTTTGGAAGCGGCCAGTTATCACAATTTTTAGACCAGACAAACCCGCTTGCCGAAATTACTCACAAGAGAAGACTCAGCGCTCTTGGTCCAGGAGGTTTAAGCAGGGAAAGAGCTGGTTTTGAGGTTAGAGACGTTCATTCGTCCCACTATGGAAGAATGTGCCCTATAGAAACTCCTGAAGGTCCAAATATCGGACTTATCGGTTCGCTTGCAACATACGCAAAGCTTAATGAGTTTGGCTTTATTGAAACGCCATACAGAAAAGTTATAAACGGCAAGCTTACAGATGAAGTTGAGTATCTGACCGCTGATAAAGAGGAAAATTATGTAATTGCGCAGGCAACTGCAAATCTTGATAAAAACGGCAATTTCATTGAAAAGAAGCTTTTAAGCACAGCCGGTGGAGAAGTTGTAACTGCTGAACCCAACATGATTGACTATATGGATGTTTCACCAAAACAGCTTTTTAGCGCAGCAACTTGCTTAATTCCATTCCTTGAGCACGATGATGCCAACAGAGCGCTTATGGGTTCAAACATGCAGCGACAAGCCGTACCTTTAATTGCGCCTGAAGCTCCACTTATTGGAACAGGCATGGAAAAGAAAATTGCCAGAGACAGCGGTCATATAATACTTGCTGAAGATGATGGGGTTGTATTAAGGGTTTCAGCAGATCATATTGAAGTTAAATATAAAGGCATGAACAAAACCACCCGATATAATCTTTATAAATTTAAAAGATCAAACCAGAGTACTTGCATAAATCAGAAGCCCATTGTTGACGAAGGACAAGTTCTAAAAAAAGGGGATGCTATTGCCGATGGTCCTGCAACACAACTTGGAGAACTTGCTTTAGGCAAAAATCTTATGGTTGCCTTCATGTCTTGGGAAGGATACAACTATGAAGATGCTATAATACTTTCCGAAAGGTTGGTCAAGGAAGACTTGCTATCTTCTATTCATATTGCAAAACAGGAAATTGAAGCTCGAAGCACAAAGCTTGGAGCTGAAGAAATAACCCGTGATATTCCAAATGTAAGCGATGAAATGCTTAAGAACCTGGATGAAAGAGGTATTATAAGGATTGGCGCTGGCGTGAAACCAGGAGATGTGTTAGTTGGTAAGATTACCCCTAAGGGCGAAACGGAACTTACTGCAGAAGAAAAACTCCTCAGGGCAATTTTTGGTGAAAAGGCTCGTGAAGTTAGAGATAGCTCATTGAAAGTTCCGCATGGTGAAGAAGGCAAGGTTATAGATGTTCAGTTGTTTTCAAGAAAAGACGGGCACGACTTGCCGCCAGGAGTGAACGAGCTTGTAAGAGTATTTATTGCCAAGAAAAGAAAAATATCGGTTGGAGACAAGCTTGCCGGCAGGCATGGAAATAAAGGTATTATTTCAGTAATTCTACCCGAAGAAGACATGCCTTATATGGCAGACGGTACTCCTGTTGATATAATCTTCAACCCGCTGGGTGTTCCTTCACGTATGAATGTTGGACAGGTTTTGGAAACACATCTGGGATGGGCTGCTAAAAAAGGATGGGATGAAAAGGATGTTGTCAGAAATGACGATGGCTCCATTTTCTGTGCCTGTCCAATTTTTGAGTCTGCTTCTGAAAAAGATATTTTAACATTGCTTAAAAAAGCAAATCTTCCAACGAATGGGAAGACAGTTTTGTTTGACGGATTAAGCGGAGATAAATTATCTGATAATATTACAGTTGGAAATATATACGTAATGAAGCTTTCACATCTTGTAGACGATAAAATACATGCAAGGTCAACGGGTCCTTACTCGCTGGTTACACAGCAACCTCTTGGCGGTAAAGCACAATTTGGCGGCCAGAGATTTGGAGAAATGGAAGTCTGGGCGCTTGAAGCATATGGGGCTGCTTACGCGCTTCAGGAAATGCTTACTATAAAATCTGACGATGTTGTCGGAAGAGTAAAGACTTATGAATCAATCGTAAAAGGTGAAAATATTGAAAAACCCGGTATACCTGAATCATTCAAAGTTTTGATAAAGGAAATGCAGAGTCTTGGCCTTGATGTTGAAGTTCTGTCAGAAGAAGGAAAAGAAGTTAAAGTTGAAACCGAGCAGGACGAGATAATGAGAACGGTTGAAGAAATGGGCATAGATATTATAGGAAGTGAAGGCCTCGAAATTGAAGAGGGAGAAGAAGGCGAAGAAGAATTTCTTGGAGAAGAGTTATCAGAAGAAGAAAACTTTGAAAGCGAAATGAATTTGAAAGAAGAGATTTAAAAATAAATTTAATTTATTTTTGGAGGATTTAATAAATGGCTATAAATATAGATGTAAATAATTTTGATGCAATGAGAATAGGCCTCGCCTCGTCAGAGAAAATACGGTCATGGTCAAATGGCGAGGTAAAAAAGCCTGAAACTATTAATTATAGGACATTAAAACCTGAAAAAGACGGCTTGTTTTGCGAAAGGATATTCGGTCCTACAAAAGACTGGGAATGTTACTGCGGCAAATATAAACGAGTAAGGTTTAAAGGAATCATATGCGAGCGATGTGGTGTTGAGGTAACAAGGTCCAATGTCAGAAGAGAAAGAATGGGACATATAAGTCTGGCTTGCCCGGTTTCACATATATGGTTTTTCAAAGGTGTTCCCTCAAGAATGGGCTATGTTCTTGATATAAGCCCCAGGGATTTGGACAGAGTTCTGTATTTTGACTCATATATAATAACTTCTGTTAATAAGGAAGCTCGTCAGAACGAAAAGGATAAAATAAAAAAAATAACTGAAAATGCTGTCACTGGAGCCGCAGAAGACCACGAATTGAGATTGAAAGAGATCCAGGACAACAAAGAGGACTTGCTCAATAGATACAAAGACGGAGATGAGCTTAAAGAAATCGATGCTATTGAAGACGAAGCTATTAATTCCGAAAAAGACCTGGAAGCAAAAGTAGCAAAAATAGTAAAAGAAGCAGGTAAACTTATTGATGAAGAAAAAGATTACTACCAGGAACAAATAGATTTAATTAAAAGAGCAAATACGTTCTTTTTAAATCTTGAAGAGAAAATGATTGTTTCGGATGAAAGCCTTTTCAAGAAAATGAAAGAAATCTATAAAGAATATTTCAACGGAGGCATGGGCGCTGAAGCAATTAAAGAGCTGCTGAAAAGCATTGATGCAAAGAAGGACGTCGAAGAGCTTAAAGAAATAATTAAAGATTCCAAGGGCCAGAAAAAAAGCAGGGCAATCAAGAGGCTGAAAATTCTGTCAGTTTTTGTTGATTCTGTAAACAAGCCTGAATATATGATTCTGGATATATTGCCAGTTATTCCACCAGACCTGCGGCCAATGGT
>JAHILC010000071.1 GCA_018897225.1 Actinomycetota bacterium | reverse complement strand
ATTCTACCATCATCAAGATTAATGGTCCTAGTTATAGAGCAAAGGATCTCAAGAAGGGAGGAGGTAAACTTTAATTTTTTTGTTTTACAACTATGGAAAAAAGTCTGGCTTTTACTCAGGAATTTTGCTTGACTTTGAGGCAATGGAGGCTTGATTTTCCAATAAAAGCATCTGATTTTGAATTGAATGAACAACAATGTCAAATAATTGCCATCTTAGAGAAAATATTAATCAGAGGGAAAATTCTACTATCTTCTCCCAAGATAGAAGAAGATTTTAAGAAACTATTTATTCAGGAATATCAGGAATATAAAGAAGATCAATTATTATCATCCATTAAAAATATGGTGTTTAGCGAAGATCATAAAAGAAACAAACATCATCAATGGTTGGATAGTACAGAAGAAACCATTTTTTATGAGGAAATCCTTTTAAAGTATTTGGGAGAAAATTACAAAAAATATGTTTTACCCCAGGTTGATATTTCAAGTTTAGGTCCTTCATACTCTAATGTAAAATCTTTTGTAAACCAAAGAGTAGATTTTTGTATCTTTCATCCAAGGTTAAGCGAGAAGATAATAGTTGAAATTGATGGTGAACAACATAAAAATCATACTGTTTCAGATGGCGAACGAGATGAATCTTTACAGGAATGCGGATATACAGTCATACGCATTCCAGTTAGTGAAGTAATAGCAAGAGAAGGTTATCAATTAAGTATTTTAGAATCAAAACTTTCTCCCTTAAAAGAAGATTATAATAACATAGTAAATTCCCCCAAAGAATTAATTCAATATATATATTCAATGAAATTTGCACATCAAATTCAAATTGTTCTTCTTCAGGCAATTCAATCAAGGTTTCTTAATTTAAACGATATAAGTTCCTGGCATATAATATCTGATTTAGACGAACTTTGCATATTTAACAAAAAAGATAGTTTAGTGATACTTAAAAAATCAGTGGAAGATTTTATTGAGCTATATAAAAATCTTTGTATACTTTATTCTGGCGATATAAAAGAAAAAGTAAGCCAATGTAGTCTTCTTTCGGATTATAATCCCCTCGATAATTCTAAAAACACAATCTTAATATCATTTTCAGATCTATCTGTGAGCAATTTTACCACTTTTCATATAAAAGATATTTACGTTCCTTTTCATATTGCCAATTCATCTTTTTCGACAATTTCATCACCTCAAGATATTGAAAAACCAAAAGAAAAAGAATTATTATATTTTTTAAAATATATATTCCGCAAACCTTCTTTTTGGGAAGGTCAATATGAATCGCTTGCAAGAACATTGCAAGGCAAAGATTCATTATTATTATTACCCACAGGTGCAGGCAAATCTCTTGTTTATCAACTTGCTTCTTTGCTTCGACCAGGACGGACAGTAGTAATTGATCCGATAATATCATTAATGGAAGACCAGATTGATAATCTTTCTATGTTAGGGATTGACCGTTGTATTGCCATTACCAGTCAGATTGAAGACCCTGAAGATAAGTCAAAGGCAATGCAATTATTTGGGCAAGGAGAATATTTTTTTGCTTATATTGCTCCTGAGAGATTCCAAACTGTTGAATTTCGCGAATCACTTCGGACACTTACGGTTCATACACCAATTACATCGATTGTCATAGACGAAGCACATTGTGTATCTGAGTGGGGACATGATTTTAGAACTGCTTATCTTAATATTGGAAGAATAAGTCGAATTTATTGCGAATCAAATGGAAAAATTCCTCCTCTTATTGGGTTGACGGGAACTGCATCTAGAGTAGTTCTTAAAGATATTCAAAGAGAATTACAAATACAAGATTTTGAAGCTACTATTACTCCGAAATCTTTCGATCGAAAAGAATTAAAATATAAAGTTATTTATTCTAAATCACCGGAAAAAGCTTCTAGATTATTAGGTTACTTAGGGCAATCATTGCCAAATTTATTTAGCATGACAAGCTCTACATTTTACCAAACAAGACAAAAAGAAACTCAAAGCGGGTTGATATTTTGCCCTTTTGTTAATGGTGATTTTGGAGTAGTAAATGTATCAGACAAGATTGAAGAAAATCTAGGTATTTTAAATAAATACTACAGTGGCTCCGCCCCTAAATATTTCAAGCGTCTTGAATATATCCGCATAAAGCACCGTGTAGCAAGTGAGTTTAAACATAACAACATACCACTTCTAGTATGTACAAAAGCTTTTGGTATGGGGATAGATAAACCTAATATTCGCTATACTATTCATTATGGAATTCCTCCTTCTATCGAATCTTTTTATCAAGAAGTCGGACGTGCTGGTAGAGATGGGAAAATGGCTTATTGTTGCATAATTGTATCTAATGATGACCCTGGGAGAACAGAGTATTTATTGAATCCTAATAATAAAATTGAAGAAATATATGAAAAATTGAAAATGATTCCGAGAGAAGAAGATGATGATATAACCAGAGCGTTATTTTTCCATACAAAATCATTTCGAGGAATTACTCAAGAAAAACAAAATGTTAGAGAAATTCTTGAAAGTTTTGAAGATATTTTTAGAAAAGGCAGAAGGGTTGTATCAATACCAGAAGGGATTTCAAAAAGAGCCAGTAAATATGAGCAAAGCAGGCAAATTGCCGAAAAAGCACTTCATAGACTTTTACTCATCGGACTTGTTTCTGATTACACAATAGACTATAAAAGGGAAGAATTTACTGTTCAATTATCAGGTGCGGATAAAGAAAAAATTATAGAGACCTATGGGAAATATGTTTCCGGTTATCAATATCAATTAGGTAAAGAGGAAATTAATAAAGCATCGAAATATCTTAATTTATCTTTTTTTGAATTTATCATGAAGGTTGTTGAGCTTTTATTACACTTTATTTATGGAATAATTGAAAAAGGAAGAAGACGGGCATTGCACGAAATGTTTTTAACGTCTACCGTTTCATCTGCAGACAATGATATTCGAAAAGGAATTTTACGGTATCTTGAAGCAAGTAAGTATTCTGAATTTTTAGAGCAAATAGTTGCTGATATAAATATTGGTATAGAAATATGTAAGGATTTATTTGCATCTATTGGCTCTACCAATGAATCCGCCGAGCTTCGAGGGCAGGTAATACGTTTTCTTGAATCTTATCCCACTCATCCTGGGTTACTTATGCTAAGGTCTCTTTCTGAAGTATTTTCTAAGGATGGAAAAACTGTAATAATAAAACAAAATTTTAACGCTTCAATATCTTCCGCAATAAATGAATACGGAGCAAGTGAAATTGTTATTTTTGAATTTGCTGCTTGGGTAATTTCAAATATTAGTAAACGCAATGTAGAATTAGCCAAAGAATTAGTTGAGGAAATACTCCGGGCTTATCCTACCAGACAATTAGCTCGAATGTTTATTAAACAATTACCTATTGAATTGAATGCAATGCCGGCTTGGTTTCTTATAAATATGCTTCAAAACAAGTGTAATAATTTAATTTTAAAAAATGGAGGATGAAATGGAAAAAGATGTAGAGAAATTTTTACAGGCAGAAGAATCTGCAGAGAAACTCATTCAAACTTTAGAAAAACTTCAGACCGAAGCCAAATCTTACCAGGGCGCAACAAATGAATTAGGGGTTGTTCGAAACAAACTTTTGGAACTAATAGAGTCAACAAAAGATGTTGCAAGCAATAGTTATGAAGTTATAAAAACATTAAAAGATATTGGTGGTCCAGAAATTTTTGAGAGGTTTACTAAGTTAGAGAGCAAATTAGACGGGAGTGCAAAGAGTATAGAAGACAGTTTAGATGAGAGATTTACTAAAATAGAAAACAAATTGGAAGAAACATCCAATAAACAATCATCACGCATTAAAAACTTAAAATTATTTTTAATTATATTATTACTGATTTCATTAGCAACAATTGCTGGTCTAGTATTTCCCAAATATTTGGTAGAATTAAATAATTTTTTCTATAATATATTTAAGTGAATGACGTGTGATTAATATTTTATCTATTAGAATAAATAGACACATCCCATTTTCTTAGACAATTAATATTTATGCTTTTAAATAAAATAAATAAGGAAGGTATACCAGGTCAATAATTCGGTAACTTTTGGCGAAAAACCTATGGGGTCTGAGTAGTTTTTTATCCAGATGATTGAAACTTTAGACATTGATATAGATTACTATAGATAGAAGTCCAAAGGAAGACCTCGTAAAATGGAAAGCTAAACCATATAAAAAATAGGATGTGTTGTCCCTATTTTCTAATATAAAGATTTGATCCCGGCAGTTTCTTTTCGTTATATTGTAAGAAAGAATAGGAGGTCATGAATGTCAAATCAACTTCAAGAACCTAAGGAAAATGAAAACATAGATTGTCATCTACAACAAGTTGGAATGGGTACCCTTATATGTCGAGCAGCACGACAAACTGGTGATAAAACTACAAATGAGGTCAATCCGACTATTTGTTTCAATTGCCCTGCTGGAAAGATTTTTCGAGAGGTTGGATGCGATGCAGTCCTTCCCAAAATCCGAATCTATCCACGCATGATAGGTGCCTCTTTCAACGTGGAGACTCTTTTTTGCAAGATCCGCAAAAGGGAGACCACTTTAGATTTTTGCCGCACATGCGGTCTGGTTACAGCTGAGACGACACGACAGACTGTTTCTATAGCTAGAGGATTATTCAAAGCCCAAGGTTTTTATTCAGCTTACAAAGATATTGAGAAAGCCAGAGAGTTGATCCGAGACGGGAATTTCGAAAATGCGGTTACACGAAGCATTGCTTGTCTTGAAAGTACTATGCGTATTTGTCATGAAAAATTAGGAAAGACCCTCCCCAACAAAAAACAGATTACTGACCTGTGGAAATCGACGCGAACCATTCTTCATTTTGATGAACTTGATCCCTCTGGGGCAACCTTACCTCTAATGAACGCTTTATCAGGTGTTGTAAGCCATTTGGGAGGATTAAGGAATACGTTAGGGGATGTTCACGGAAAAGGTATATTTCCGCCTGATGTGTCGGAGAATATAGCAGAACTTGCTATAAACACTGCCTCAACCTTATCTACGGCAATTATCCGACGCTTTAATCAGATAAAGGAGGAAGCTAAGTGAGTGAAATCAGGATGAACCTTCCATTTCATCTAGATGATGACAGATTCTTTAGAAGAGAATGTCCCTTTTGTCGTAAAGAATTTAAGGTTCTATTAGAAAAAGAAGAGCTGACAGATCTTGCTCAAAAGGGTATAGACTCCTTTATGATTGAGGCGAAAGAAGAGGCAATAGATTTAAATGAAAGTGAACTTTTAGGAGCTGAATTTACCTGTCCCTACTGTGGACAACAGGCACCGAGCGACAGCTGGTGGACAAAAGAACAACTTGCTTACATGAGCATTGTAGTCAAAAACATTATGGCAAAGATAGTTAATGAAAACTTTACACGTCCACTTAAAAGAACTTTTCGAAGGCTTAGCTCTGGTATGGTTTCTATACGGTTTGAAGGTAAGGAAATTGAGCAGCAAGAACCATGGATATCTCATGAAGTCGATGATATGGAAATATTTGATCTTCCGTGCTGTAAACGTAAGATAAAAATAGAGGATAATTGGGTAGACGTAGTATATTGTTTTTTTTGTGGATTTCCTTATAAACATAAGAATAGGGAAACGAACGACATATAACATAGTGGGTATGTCTCACTTTATTCGCCCAAATTTCAGTTTTGCCAAAACATTGTATATGCTGGGAATGTTATATGAAATGCCACCATTAACTTTAAAAGGAAATTAAATAAAGAATAATATTGATATTTAAAAAGAGGT
>JAHILC010000070.1 GCA_018897225.1 Actinomycetota bacterium | reverse complement strand
TTATGAGTTTAAATCCATGATGTCCAAATTTGAGCTTATAGGTTTTAGCTCCGAGCGCAAGCCCCATTAACTGATGGCCCAAACAAATTCCAAACACTGGCTTTTTTCCCAGGAGTCCTGCAATGTTTTCAATAGCATAACCCACGGCTGCAGGGTCGCCTGGCCCATTTGAAAGGAATATTCCATCTGGATTTAAACTCATAACTTCTTCCGGAGTTGTACCGGCTGGAACTACGATTATATTAAATCCTGCATTATCAAGGCATCTTAAAATATTTAATTTTATGCCAAAGTCTATAGCAACAATAGTGTATTTGAAGTTTTGCCTTTTCTTGTTGTAGACGTAGCTCTTTTTGCAGGTTACGTATTTTACAAGATCGCTTCCGGCCATATCAGGAAAGGCATCAAGCTTTTCTTTAAGCTTTTCTACATTACTTGTTTCGGTAGAAATAATACCCTTCATTGCTCCACTTAACCTTATTCTTCTAGTGAGCATTCTAGTATCAATTTCAGAAATACCAATTATATTATATTTTTTTAGATATTCTTGCAGGCTGGATTTTGCTCTCCAGTTGCTGTAGTAATCCAGATACTCTCTTACAATAAAACCACTGACCTGTATTTTTTTTGATTCTTGATCCCGATTGTTTATGCCATAATTACCTATCTGGGTATAGGTCATTGTTACAATCTGACCGCAATAAGACGGGTCTGTCAGGATTTCCTGATATCCTGTCATCGAGGTATTAAATACAACTTCACCTATAACTTCACCATCAGAACCGAAATTCTCACCTTTAAATATCAAGCCATCTTGCAGCATTAAAACTGATTTCAAGTATCAATCCTCCGAAATAATTAGTAATTTAAAATGATCAGCAGCTTTTATTTATAAATTCTAATCTTCCATTATTTATTGTATAAACCACTTCACTATATAAATTTTGTCCAATGAATGCGCTGTTTTTACTTTTTGAACAGAAATCTTCTTTTTTTATTTTTTTATTTTTTTCTAAATCAATTATTGCAATATCTGCTTTATTGCCAACTTTTATTGCCGGCGCTTTTATATTTAATATTTTTGCCGGGCCTGTTGTTAATAAAGCCACAAGTTTACTTAGCTTTATTTTTTCTTCTCTCACCAATTTTGTATAAGAAGCTTTGAACAATGTTTCTAACCCAATTGTTCCATTTGCCGCATCTTTAAAAGTAGTGTTTTTCTCAGCTTCAAAATGTGGAGCATGATCACTTGCAATAGCATCTATAATTCCTTCAGAAATTGCGCTTACGAGAGCTTTCCTGTCTTCCTCTGACCTTATTGGTGGATTGACTTTTAGATTTGTATCATAACTTTCTAAAAAGCTGTCATTGAAATAAAGATGATGCGGTGTTACGTCACAAGTAATTTTTATCCCGGCTTCCTTTGCTCTTTTTATTAATGTAATAGAACCTTTTGAGCTTACATGAGTTATATGAATTTTAGCCCCTGCCATTTTTGCAAGCATTATATCTCTGGAAATCATAAGTTCTTCTGCAAATGGTGAAATTCCATCAAGTCCTAGCTTTGCCGAGTAATATCCTTCATGTGCAAGTCCATAGTTTGAAAAAGAATAATCCTCTTCATGTAATATCAGCGGTAGATCAAAATGTGAGGCATATTTCATTATTTCATACATAAGCTTTGAATCCTGTATGCATTTTCCATCATCCGAAAAAGCGATTGCGCCCGCTTCTTTAAGCAAGCCTATCTCAGTCATTTTCTTGCCTTCAAGATTTTTTGACATAGCTGCGACAGGATATATTTTAAAATCTATAAGCCTGGATTTACTTAATATATAATTTACCAAATATTCCCTATCTACAGGGGGATTTGTGTTTGGCATGCAGGCAATGCTTGTAATTCCACCTCTTACTGCTGCCCTGGACCCGCTGCCAATGTCCTCTTCTTCTTCGTTGCCAGGTTCCCGCAAGTGCACATGCATGTCAACAAATCCGGGAAAAACAAAATAGTTTTGACAGTTCAGCACAACAAGATCTTTAGATATACCTTCAACGTTTATATTTTTCTCTATTGCCCTGATAATTCCATTTTGGATTAAAATATCTGAAACAATTTCCTTTCCGCTTGACGATTCAAAAACTGTTCCTGATTTTATTAAAATATTGTCGCTTCCTATCATATTACTCATAGCTTTCGTTTTTGTCAGTTAACAAATTTTAAATCTTAGGTACTGCCAAGCATTAAATAAATCAATGCCATTCTTACAGCCACCCCGTTAGTAACCTGGGTATTGATCTTAAATCCACTATAATTTTCTGCATAATTCATAACATTTTCACTTATTTCTATCCCCCTAATGACTGGACCGGCATGCATTATCAGTGAACCCCTTTTCATTTTCTTCAGCCTTTCCATATTTAAACTTAAAAACCTGTTATATTCCTTTATGGATGGATAATACTTCCTGTCCTGCCTCTCAAACTGCATCCTTAACATATATAAAATATCTATATCCTCAATGATTTTATCAATATCATAAACATAATTTGAATCAAAATATTCAAGATTTTCAGGTAAAAGCATCGGAGCAGATACTATCGTCACATCCATGCCCATCCTTTTAAATAATTTTATATCCGATCTTGCAACCCTGCTGTTTAAAATATCTCCTGCAATAGCAACTTTTAATCCTTTAAAATCCTTAAAGGATTTTTTTATTGTATATAAGTCAAGCAAAGCCTGAGTAGGATGCTGATGCTTGCCATCACCAGCATTTATTAAGGGCACGTCTATGTTGCCGGCAATGAAGTTCATTACACCACTGTCAGAATGTCTCATTATCAGTAGATCTATCATCATTGATTGTATCGTTTTTAATGTGTCTATAATCGATTCACCCTTTTTCAAGCTGCTTGTTGAAGCAGAAAAATTAATCATGTCAGCGCTTAATCTTTTTGCCGCAATTTCAAAAGAAGTCCTTGTCCTGGTACTTGACTCAAAAAAAAGATTTATTATTGTTTTTCCTCTAAGAGTAGGCACTTTTTTAAATTCCCTGCCAAGAACTTCATAAAAAGAATCAGCATTTTCCATTATCAGATTGATATCATCAATGCTTAAATCATCTATGCTTATTATATTTTTAGTACTTAGCATTTTGACCAAAATTTCCTTTTTAAGTCACTTGCAAATCTGGTTAATTATGTTTACTCTGCTTGGCAAATTGTTACCATATCAATCTCATCAATTTCTTTTAGCCTTACTTCTACAAATTCATCTCTTGCTGTTGGTATGTTTTTTCCTACATAATCAGCTCTTATTGGGAGCTCTCTATGACCTCTATCGACAAGAACGACAAGCTGGATGGTTTTCGGCCTGCCAAAGTCGATAATAGCATCAAGGGAAGCCCTTATTGTTCTTCCGGTAAAGAGAACATCGTCAACAAGTATTATATCTTTACCGTCAATTTCAAAAGGAATGTCAGTAATTTCAATTACAGGTTTTATTTTGCTGGCAACATCATCTCTGTAGAAAGTAATATCAAGCCTGCCAATCTTTAAGTCATTTTTTTCAAGCTCTTCAATATTTTTTGCTATCCTTACTGCAAGAGGCACACCTCTTTTTTGAATACCTATGAATACAAGGTTTTTAGAGCCTTTATTCCTCTCAATAATTTCGTGAGAGATTCTCTTGAGTATTCTTTCTATATCATTTTCGTTTAATATTGATGCTTTTTCTTTCATGGCAATTCCTAGGTATCATGATAAAAAGTATAAGCATGCTTACTATATATAAATAAAAAAACCCTCCTACAATAAAAGTAAGAAGGTCTAATATGACTCAAATATATTGCTAAGTTTTGCTCGTAATCTTTCAAACTATCCCTTTTTAGTCTCTCAAGGACTACTTTAAAGGTATTAAAATTTTTATTCTTGAGACAATATATAAAATTTTAAATAAAAAAACAAGCTTTTTTAAAAGAAAAGACTATTGACAATAAATTCTAATGTATTAAAATCTAACAATTGTAATTTGTTTTAATTTTTCATCTTGTTTAAATAATTAAAAAAAATTTATCTATTGGAAAAATTTAAGTTAGTTTAGAAAGGAAATAAAAAAAGTGGAAAGAAGAAGTAAGAAATTCAAAATTTCTTTAATTGCAACAATTATATTATTCTCATTGTCTGTAGTTTTATTAATCCCTGGCATTGTCTTTGCTGCGGATGCTGCTACTGACACTACAACCCCTGAAACTATTAATATTCCAGAGACTATTAAATTCGATGTCACATTCCCCGAGATTAAGGCTAAAGCCGGTGCAGTTTATACATTTAACGCTGATTTAAAATATGAAGGTGATGAAGAGCAAACATTTGATTTAATTGCTACAGGACCTGAGGGCTGGTATGTAGCGATTGCGCCATCCTATCAG
>JAHILC010000007.1 GCA_018897225.1 Actinomycetota bacterium | reverse complement strand
TGGAAGCAGCTTATCATAAAATCCTCCTCCATAACCAAGCCTATTAAGATTTTTATCAAAACAAATGCCAGGTACTATTGCCAGATCTATGTCAGAGATTTCTGCAGGCTTGCAAAGCTCTGGTACAGGTTCCATGATACCGTAGGCGCCTTTTTTAAGTTGATGTTCATAATTTTCGATAAAATAAAGATCCAGATTTTTATGCCAAACACAAGGTAATATAATTTTTTTACAGTCTTGAAGGGCTTTTTTTATTATTATTGTAGTGTCAATCTCACTTCTGAAAGGAAAATAAAGAAGGATATTTGTCGCTTCCATGTAATCCTTAGTTAAAAAGAATTTTTCTGCTGCTTTTCTGCTTTTATTAATTCTTTCTTCTGCAGGTATGGCATTTCTTTTATCCTGGATTAACTTTCTTAAATAATTCTTCTGTTCCAATGTTTTTATATTGCCGCTACTATCCATTATTCTTCATAAAATTAATACGATCAGTCTCATTTTAAAATTTTAACATACTTTTATGTTAAAAATAATTATTAATTTGGCATTTTTTGGTATAATCTCTTTTACGTGACTGTTGCGCCAATTATGCAATTTACTAGTAAATTAGGAGATTTTATATGAATTCAAAGAGGTCAAGGTTTTTTGTTTTTTGTAAATATATTTTATTTTCTTGGGCTTTAATATTAGTCTCAATATTGACATTTAATTTTACAGCTTGTGAGAATCGAGAGAAAGTAATAAAAATCGGCAGCCAGGCTGTTCTTTCCGGTGAAGATAAATTCTTTGGTGAGGATCAGCTTGTAAGTTTAAAACTTGCAGTTTCCGAACTATCTCCGGTTAAAATAGGAGGATTTGATTACAGACTTGATTTAATCTCAAAAGATGATGAGGGTAATGCTGAAAGGGCTTTTCTTATTGCTCAGGAACTGGTTGAGGAAAATGTTTATGCAGTTATTGGCTCAACATTCAATGGAACTACTAGAGCTTCAATTCCGGTTTTTGCTGAATTTAATATACCCATAATTACACCATCGGCACAGGGGTTGGACATTGCACTTGGATATAGTAACTTTTTTAGAGTTATCATGAATAACAAACAAAGAGTTGAAAACATTGTAAATTTCTTAAATGATGAATTGAAGCCAAAAAGATTGGTATTTATAGGTAATGGGGAAGAGTATTCAACAAATCTTGTGGATTCAATGATTGAAATCTTTAATGATAAAAAAATTCCATACCTAGAGCCCCCATATACTGTTAAGCATGATTTAAATGAATATAAGGATCTTGCTGAAAATTTGCTTATTGATGAACCAGATTATATTTTTTTTGCTGCAAATTATGGTGAACTTGCAGACTTAATAACGGAAGTCAGAAATATTGGTTTGAGCTCTCAATTTGTTACAGAACAATTAGGGATGGATGAAGGTATCAGCCTTCTGACAGACAAAGAGCTGCTGGAAGGCTTGGTCGCAGTAATTCCTTAGCCTCCATCACTTGCGAAATATTCTGAAGATAAAAAGGCAGTTGATTTCTGGAGGAAGTACCAGGATTTTGTATCAAAGATGAAGGATAAGAGTATAAGCAAGGAAGGTCCTGGACCATATGCACCCTATAGTTATGATTCCTTGTATCTTATAATTGAAGCAATGAAGAGGTCAAATTCAATATTGCCTGAGTATTTTATGGAAGAATTGAAAAAAACTTCTTATGATGGAATTGTTGGTAATATAAAGTTTAATTCTAATGGGGACAGAGTCGATCCACCTTCAACTATTTTTATAATGAAAAATGGTGATTGGGTCCGGTATTAATTACTAAAAACATCAGGCATTTCCCTATGGATGATATAAAAAAATAAGGCCTTATTAGTTCTTACAAACTAAAACCAAAAGCTGTATTATCAAGTTCAGTATAAGTCTTTGAAATAATCAAAATATTTTTAATTCCGATTTCGCTGGATAAAGCATTTAGTTTTTTAATGTCCGATAAATCCGGATTTGTTTTAACTTCAAGCGAAATATTAGCATTTAAAATAAAATCAACCTCAACTCCACTTTTTTTCTGAAAATACTTGACATCGCCATACTGTAATAAATTTAAAAAAATACAATTTTCGAATAAGCTGCCTTTTGAAAGCCTTGCAAAATGATTGGCAATACCGGAGTCGCAAATATATAATTTAGGAATTTTTCTAAGTTCGGAATCCCTGCCTGTGCTGAATGGTTTTATGGTTTTAATAAAATATGTCTGTTCAAGAAAAGAGATATATTCACTTAAGGTTTGCCTGGTAACTGATAATTCTTTAGAAATCTTTGTTATATCAAGTTTTGACCCTGTTCTTTGCATCAGCAGCAAAATAAGGTCCCTAATAATATTATTTTTCCTGAAATCGCCAATACGCAAAACTTCGAGCTGATAATATGATGAGAAGATATCTTCAATACTTTTTATTTTTTCCAAAACGCTGTCCTTTAATACAACTTCAGGAAAACCTCCAAACTCCATATACTCATCGTACAGGGTGGATAATTTATTATATATAGCTTTAGGTATATGGGGAATATCATCTTTATTTAAATCTTTTTTTGTGTCTAAAGCCAATATATGATTTTCAATATTGATTTCTTTAAAGATTAAAAATTCCCTGAATGTTAACGGGTAAAGCTCAAAAATATATTTTCTTCCTGAAAGAGATTCAGCAAAAAGATTTTTTAAATAATAACTTGCAGAACCGGTTAGAAAAAATTTTACATTATAATGATCAATGAAATATTTAATGATAGATGGAATGTTTTTGAGCAACTGTATTTCATCAATAAAAATAAAAGACCTTGTTGAAAAATTTACACCCAGAATTTCCAATGATAGCTTTATTCTCTCATAGTCGGTTTCTTCAAAATACTTCTGGTTTACAGGGTTTTCCAGATCAATAAAAATTTTATTTTTACTTACAATTTTATTAAAAAAATACTGAAGAAGAGAAGTCTTACCGACTCTTCTCATCCCAGTTACAACAAGAGCTTCTTTCGACTGGATGAAAGGTTCAATT
>JAHILC010000069.1 GCA_018897225.1 Actinomycetota bacterium | reverse complement strand
TTAAGAATTAAACCAGCCTTATTCCTTTTTATATTTAGAGAATTCCTAAAGCAATCAAGTAATCTGGCGCAAAGGTTACTGGTCATTACCTTATTTAAATTTATTTTATCATATATATATTTCTTATTTATCTTCTGGAACTGTTTTGTTAGTTTCTTATTTATTCTATCCATTAAAGCTTTCATATTTTCCATGAGTTTTAAATTTAAACTGTCGAACTCCTGC
The DNA here is from genome assembly GCA_018897225.1 of Actinomycetota bacterium. Classification (GTDB taxonomy): domain Bacteria; phylum Actinomycetota; class Humimicrobiia; order Humimicrobiales; family Humimicrobiaceae; genus JAHILC01. Next base: position 3,318 of record JAHILC010000069.1, on the reverse strand, counting down.
CATAGCGCAAGACCAATTGTTTCAGGTTTTTTAAAGATTCTGCGTTTAATCAAAAAGGATAATTCTTTCCTTCCAATCATCAATTTAGTGTCAATATGGATCTTCATTTTCCTGACCAATTTTTTTATTTTTTCTTGAGCTTCTGACTTATTTAAGATAACAACTTCTGCAGCAATTGACGGAGTAGCAGCTCTCAAATCTGCAACAAAGTCTGAAATTGTGAAGTCTGTTTCGTGACCTATTGCTGAAATTACAGGAATACTGCAATTAAAAACTTTTTCGGCAATCATTTCTGTATTGAAAGCCCAGAGGTCTTCAAGGGAACCTCCACCCCGAGCTATTATGATTACATCAACACCATATTGGCAAAGATCATTAATTGCATCACAGACTTCTACGCTCGAAGTAACGCCCTGGACATTTACATTTCTTACAACCAGATGAAAATTTTCATAGCGCCTGGAAAGAACTGATATCATGTCATGCAGTACTGCTCCACCCATGGAAGTAATGACACCAATGGTTTTGGGCAGTATTGGAATCTTCCTTTTCCGGGAGGGTTCAAAGTAGCCTTTATTTTCAAGTTTGGCTTTCAGCTGCTCAAAAGCCAGTAGAAGCGAGCCCTTTCCTACAGGTCTGGCATCCAGAGCAATAATCTGGTATTCTCCTCTTTTTTCATAAACAGAAACGTAGCCATTAATTAAAAGATGCTGGCCATCTTCTATTTCATAAGGCAGTTTCCTGTTATTTTCATAAAACATTACAACTTTTATTTTTGAATGCTCGTCCTTCAGATCAAAATAAGTATTTCTTTTGTTATGGAAATAACAGTTACTTACTTCTCCTTCAACCCATACATTAAAAAAATTCAATTCCAGGTCTTTTTTTACACTGAAATTCAGCTCACTTACCGTATAAATATGAGTGCCAGCAATTTGCATGTTATTAAGTATTTCTATTTTCTTATACTCCACTAAAAAAAATTTTATAGTCAATCAATACCCGGATAATAATATAAGTACAAAAAATTATTTCCATACCTGCTGCTATAATACTAATTATGTTTTCCGGCCCGCTTGATCTTTCTTTTAAGTATTCTGATGGCTTCTTGTAAAATTTTTTAATACCTGGAAGAAACTTTAAGAGAGAATAAAAGGTATATCCCGTGAGAATTGAAGCGCTAATTATAACAGCAACATTATTAAAGAAATAGACACAGGCAATAAAATAGCCAATTTCAATAAGATTTAAAATGATGATAATAGCCAGTGACAGTATCCCAGGTCCAGATTTCAAAGAAAACTCTCGTTCGTCTTCAGGGATACTTTCTTCTAATCTTTCAGTATCTTCGATAATAGTGTTGCCACTATTTGATTTGATTAAAAATCTCAAACTTGATACATGCAGCCATATTAATATTAGTGAAAGAATCATTATTGGGAACATAGAGAATATTATATCAACAATATAAAAAGTTAAAAACTAGACCTTTTTGGCTTATAAGCTATACTTTTTTGGCTTTTGCATCAAATTATTTGTAAAAACTTTAGGCTTTTACTTTTTCGTTGGAAGAAGCGCTGCTGGTTTTTGCATCAGGAACCGCAAGTCTATCTTCCTTATTACTTTCCTTTTTATCTTCTTTGTCTGATGTCGAACTGTTAATTGTTTTATTTGAACTGGATTTATAATCTGTAGAATAAAAACCAGAACCTTTAAAAATTATTCCTGAAGGTAAAAACAATCTTAATGCTTCGGAATTGCAGGAGTCACAGCACTCTTTGCCTTCTGATCCCATTTTCCTGAATTTCTCAAAAACTTTACCACAGTTTTTACAACGATAACTATATATAGGCATTTAATTATTCCTTCTTTAAAAAATTATAAAAAATATATATTAATAACAAATTTTAGTCAAACAATATCTGTAAATCTTGTTGATTTAAAAAATTTTTTAAAATATTATTGATATAATATAGTATCATGTATTAAAATATAAGTATATTCTTATATACCCATTATAAATATATATCTTTATTAAAATGAGCAGGAAAGCCATAATAATTCTTATTGTGATAACAGCAATATTTGTATTAATTGCCTTTGTTTCTGTCGAGACTTCACCCTCACTAAAAAATGCTTTTATTACCGATAACAACAAGCTTTCTGAAAAAGAACTGAGCAATGATTTCAGTCAAAACAAGGATATTGTCTTTACCGGTAACCCCAGCTTAAATATTTATGCCTTAGTCTTTGTAAAAGATATAACAGAAAAAGATCAGGTTAAATTAAAGTGGATATTTGAAGATGACAGTTCTGAAAAGACAATACAGGAAGATTTGATAAAGCCTGAGAATAATGGTTCCGGGCAAATAGTGGTTTCCCTGGCAAAGAAAGACAATGGATTTGAAAATGGCAACTATAAAGTAGTCTTAAGCCTGAATGATTCTCAGAATTTGACAAAAAAATTCACGATAAAATAAAGCAAAGGCTGCAATTACCCGATAATTATAGAGATCTAATCTTGCTAAACTCTTGTTTAACTCTTTGAAACAGCAGCTCAAGTATTTCATTAAATGTATTGTCAAGACTCAGATTTTCAATGATTCTGATATTATTATCCTTTGCAAGACTTTCAATATAATTTTGTATCATCTGTATGTTATCAAGATGTTTGATATATTTCTGGATAGGCCGGGACCCTTGAGTTTCAGTAGTCCTTTTTGTGAAATGTTCCTTTAAGGTTTCCTTGTCAGGAACAGAAATTACAATTTGCTGAATTACTGCTTTTGAATTAAATTTTTCAATATCCAGATAGCCTGGAACAACATGAGCTCCCTCAATAATAATATCAGTTTTTTCTTCAATATTTCTCTTAATAATTGCATCAATTCCAACTGATACAGCCATAACCTGTTCCCTGAAACCCAGTATTACCGGGTTAACTCCGGTTGGAGGAAGTGTCAGGTTTTTATAGGCAGTATATGATGAGCCCCTTAAAGGCCTTATCAATTTTTCGGAAACAGATGCTCTCATTACTTCCCTTATTGCATCAGAGGATGCTACCCTTGTTATGTTCAGCCTGTTAGCTAGAATTGTGGCAATTGTGGATTTACCTACACCTGTTGTGCCGCCAATTAAAATCACTATTGGTTTTTAATAAGCATTTGCATCAATCGTATGGAAAACTGTATAAATTAAATAAAGATTTGTAGGTTGAGAATAATAATTCTGAAAATATAGACGATCTTATTATTGATAATGAAAAAGCAGAAGAAATATACACATCCTCAATTCTGGAAATGACGAAAAAATATAAGG
>JAHILC010000068.1 GCA_018897225.1 Actinomycetota bacterium | reverse complement strand
TTATTATCCTTATAAAATCTTGCACTCTTGAAATAAACCTTTTCCAGACTCACTTTGCCTGCAAGGTAATATGTGATGAGTGGTTTTGAATAATTGGTATATTCTTCAGATGATATTATTGAAATAGTACCATTCTTATCATTTTTTCTTATACTTGCAGCAGCAGATAAACCGGCCGCAGAATTTCCTATAATTAAATAATCAGTTGTTTTATCTTTCATTTTTCACCTGTATTATTTTTTACCTGTATCAAAAAATTTCAAAGCTTCGTTAGGACAATTTTTTACACAAACTGGAATGTCTTCATCAACACATAAATCACATTTGGATGCAGCTTTGCCTGCAGAATAATCTCTTTTTATCACACCGTAAGGACAAACCATTATACAACTCCAGCATCCAACACATTTGTCTTCACTGCATGTAACGACGCCTGTGTTATCATTTTTCAACATTGCCCCCGAAATGCATGCTTCAGCACATGGAGCATCTGCGCAGTGACGGCACTGTATTGCAAAAGAGTTGTGGCCAATTTCTTCAACCAGGACCCTTGAGATTATGTCAGGCTGTTCTTTTTTAAAAGCCTTTATTATTTTTTTACTTTTAGAATGCTTTACCTGGCAATAGATTTCACATAGCCTGCATCCTATACAAAATTCTTCTTTTATATATATTTTTTTCATAAATACATTTTCATATAATAATTTAATTAACTAATAGCTTATTATATTTTTTATAATTAATTTATAAAAATAAATAAACTATTTTATATAATTATATAAATTATTTTTATATTTTTTACTGACCTACTTACCAGGCTTCACCCGCATGCTTGATTCCCAGAACATCAAGCTCCCTGTTTGTAAGGCTGACTCCTCTTAAATGTTCCCTGTTACCCCTTAAGCTTTCAACAGCATTAATGCCGGCTCCACCAAGCATTTCTTTTACTTCCAGCGACCAGGCTCTTAGCAGCCCGATAAGGCGCCTGGTTCCAATTTCCGGATTTAGCCTTTTGGTCAGGTATGGGTCCTGCGTTGCAATACCCCAGTTGCATTTTCCTGTATAGCATTTCTGGCACAAGTGACAGCCCATTGCGACAAGAGCGGCTGTTGCAATATATACTGCGTCAGCGCCGAGGGCAATAGCTTTAATTACATCAGAGCTTGACCTTATGCTTCCGCCAACAATTATTGAAGCCTTGTGCCTGATGCCTTCTTCCCTCAGTCTTGAGTCTACCGCTGCCAGGGCAAGTTCAATTGGAATTCCAACATTATCCCTTATAACCTGGGGTGCAGCGCCAGTTCCTCCCCTGAAGCCATCAATTGAAATGAAATCTGCGCCTGCCCTTACAATACCGCTGGCTATAGGGGCGATATTATGTACGGCAGAAACCTTAACACCAACAGGTTTGCAGTAATCCGTAGCTTCTTTTAAGGCATAGATCAGCTGCGACAGGTCCTCTATTGAATAAATATCGTGATGTGGCGCAGGTGATATTGCATCTGTGCCTTCAGGGATCATCCTGGTTCTGGAAACATCATCCGTAACTTTCTCGCCGGGAAGATGGCCGCCTATGCCTGGCTTTGCGCCCTGGCCAATCTTTATTTCAATTGCTGCAGCCTTGTTTAAATAATCCTTATCCACACCAAACCTTCCCGAAGCAACCTGCACGATTGTATTGCTGGCATACTTGTAGAGGTCCCTGTGGAGACCGCCCTCGCCTGTATTATAGTAAGTCCCGAAAGAGGAAGCTGCTGCTGCCAGGGAATTGCATGCGTTAAAGCTAATTGACCCATAAGACATTGCAGAAAACATGATCGGTGTTGAAAGCTCAAGCTGTGGTGGAAGTTTTTTCATAAGCTTAAATCTTGGTCCGCTCTTTTTTATTTCAATCCGGGAAGGTTTTGTCCCTATGAAAGTCTTTATTTCCATTGGCTCCCGCAAAGGGTCAATGGATGGATTTGTTACCTGAGCTGCATTCAGGAGAATATGATCCCAGTATACTGTATGAGGCTTGTCTGAACCCATGGCAGTAAGGATTACCCCGCCTGCTTCGGCCTGCTTATATATATTCTTTAAATGGTTTGCAGACCAGTTGAAATTTTCCCTGAATTCGGCATCTCTTTTTTTAATTTTAATTGCTCCGGTCGGACAAAGGGTTTCGCATCTGTGGCATCCAACACAGTTCATGCTTTCACTGTATACGGCAGCATCATCCTTGTCATATTCATGAACATCATTTGAGCACTGGCCCACGCAGACTTCGCACACAATGCATTTTTGCAAGTCTCTCTGGATCTCAAATTCTGACTGATTTAATTTTAGCGCCATAATTAAGCTGCCTTCCTAATAATTCTTCCAATAACAGGAACTCCACCTTCCGGGTGCCACAAAATATCAGGTGCTGGACAAACTTTCCTTATCGCAGATTCCTCACTTGAAATAAAAAGTAAATCGTCTTTTCTTGCAGCAACCATAGGCCTTAACTTGATTCTGTCATTTAATGCAAACATAAAGTCATTATGTCCCACGATTATACTGAAGGGCCCGTTTATTAAAGCTCCTCCATACAATATTCTCAAAGCTTTTGCCAGCTCCTTTTGTTCCTCAGGCATACGTTCTATCTGCTCCCACAAAGGAGCTGCTAAAATCATATTGGTCAGATCGATGTCAATCCCTCTCTTTCTGGCAAGCAAATCAAAAAGGTATGCTATAACTTCGGTGTCAGTTGAAAGGGTGCATTTATATCCAAAGCTTCCCACAAATCGCTGGTTTCTCCCATATGAAGAAATTTCCCCATTATGGACTACAGACCAGTTCAGAAGCCCGAAAGGATGAGCTCCACCCCACCAGCCTACACTGTTAGTGGGAAACCTGCCGTGAGAAGTCCATATATGGCCTTTATAATCGTCAATCTTAAAAAACTCACCAATATCTTCAGGAAATCCTACACCTTTGAATATTCCCATGTTTCTACCGCTTGAAATTATATAGGCTCCTTGCACCTGGCTGTTAATTTTCATAACAAGTTCAACAATATTGTTTTCTTCAACAGCTGCCAGATTCTTTTTTTCCATTGTCCCGGCCACATTTTTATATTTAAGAAAATATCTGAATATTATTGGCGGATTCTTAACTGAAGGTATTTTTTTTGTTGGTATTTCCTCGCCCAATAAAACTTTAAAAAAAGATTTCAGGATATCTTCAGTCTCTTTCTTGGCAGCAATATCATCATAAATAACATGAAAAGCCCAGTCATCAGCATAATCCGGATAAATTCCATAAGCTGCAAATCCACCGCCAAGACCGTTTGAACGGTCATGCATCATTGTTATGCCTTCAATTACGGCAGCGCCGCTAAATGGAATACCGCTTTCGTTAGCTATACCAAAAATAGCGCATCCGGAAGGCACTCTCCATTCAGGATAATCTTCTTTTTTATTTTTAATTCCCGGTTCATGCATAATTTCAAGTTCGTTTGTAAATTCCCGGGTATACATATCTTCTTTCATAAATATTTTTACTCCCAAAAAACAAAAAAAGCCTCTTAAGACATACATTGTCTTAAAAAGGCTTCTTTACCTTTATATATACGGCTTCTTCGCCTATTCAATTAAAAAGTAACATTAACATCTTTTAAAAAAATGTCAAATTTTTATAACAACTTATTTTTATAACAAATTTACTTTAGGCCTCTCTAACAGCTTAAGTGACAGCCTATCTTCAAGAATCGTTAATGATTCTATAAAGCATAAATTTCCCTATATTCTTCCAGTGTCGCAGGCTTGTAATCTCCGGCATGACCGGCAGTTCCAAAATCAATCATCTTGCCCTTAACACTCTGATATACAGCTTCCCTTGCTGCGCCAAAATATCCTCTTGGGTCAAATTCTGCAGGATTGTCTGCCAGAAACTTTCTTATTGCTCCAGTCATTGCAAGCCTTCCATCGGTGTCAACATTTATTTTTCTAATACCACGTTTGATTGCCTGTTGAATTGACTCAATGGGAACACCCATAGTTTTTTCAAGCTTCCCACCGTAAGCATTAACTATATCAATC
>JAHILC010000067.1 GCA_018897225.1 Actinomycetota bacterium | reverse complement strand
ACACGCTCTGCTGCAGTATTGTCAGTAATTAAAATATTAACATACTTGCCGCGCAATGCTCCAAGTATTGCTTCTGCTTTTAATTTACCACCCGCAACACCTATGGAGTAAGGAACTTTCATTAGAGTTTCTACGGACATCCCGACTAATCTACCATTAAGGCTTGAGTCACAAATTTTTCCGCCAATGTCAAAGAAATGTGAAAATACATCACCTATAGCATTATGATTTTTAAGTGACTTGAGGTCATTGGCATCGATATGCCCTGTATTGATTAGTGTTGATATTATTTTGGGAAATATTGATCCTATTCCAACAAGAGCTATGGTTATCCTGTTAAAATATTCAAAGGTTTGTTTTATTGAGGTTTCATTGAGCAGCAAGCTGTAAAGATCTTTTGAATCAAGTATCGCAGGAGCAAACAGGAGATGAGGCTCCGCTCCAAAAATACCGGCAAATCTTCTTGTAATATCATGGCAGTTTAAATTAATTGAAAGCTGGTGGCTCCCTCCAGTAATCTGGACAACCTGGATCTCTTTATTTACTCTTGAAGGCAGGTGATTTATAACTTCATTTATTGTCGTGCCCCAGGATACTCCTATTACATCGCCGTCCTTGATAATCTCCAGGAGATGACTGGCAGCAGCAGCCCCAAGTTTAGCTTTCAGTTCTATATCAGATAGCCCATAGTTTTCAACTACTATTGCTCTTTTTAAACCAAATCTTTTCTCAAGATCATTTTCAATGTTTGATATGCTTACAGTCGGGTCTATTATGTTTATCTGCACAATTCCCGAACTAACTGCCTTTTTCAATATCCTGTTAACCTGATACTTGGAAATCTTGAGCTTTTTTGAAATTTCTTCCTGGGTCAGGCTATCCTTATAATAAAGGTTTGAAACCTTAACCATTAATTTAACGTTATAACTCATAATTTTATTACATGATACTTTTTATTGTCATATATTTGTTACAATGAGTATTATTGTAATATTGTAATTTACAGGCCTTCCATCTCAGTTATTTTTTTAACCTTGCTGACTGTTCCGCCCGTTCTTTGAATGCCAAGCCAAACTTTTAAGATTTCCTGTGCAAGACCTTTTCCAATAATAAGCGAGCCCATTGCAAGAACCTGGCAATCGTTGGAAAGAATTGACCGCTGTGCTGAATAAATATCATGACAAACTGCTGCCCGGATACCTTTAAATTTGTTTGCGCATATTGCCATTCCAACTCCTGTTCCACAAACAAGGATGCCTCTGTCAAAATTTCCCTTTTGCACTTCAGAAGCAACTTTTTTTGCTATATCAGGATAATCAACTTTCTCAGGGGTATATACTCCAAAGTCTTCATATTCAACACCTTTTTCTTTTATAACTTCAATCAATGCATTTTTCAAATCTATTGCAAGCTCATCGCAGCCAATTGCTATTTTCATACTACCTCCAGGATAATTAATATAATTATTTTAAGATACCAAGCCTTACCATACTGAAAGACTGTAATAGCGCTTAATAACGGGTTTTTTTAATTTCCTAAAATGTAAACTTTGTAATTAAAACTAGTTATGATTTAGGAATTCCTCTACCTGCACGGCAATCTTTGGTCCGGTCAAGCCATAATAATCAATGACTTCATCATAATCTCCAACAACAGCAAAGATGTCTTTAATTCCAATCATTTTCATTTTAACAGGACTTTCCTTTATGAGCACATCTGCAACTGCAGTCCCAAGGCCATTCACAATATTATGCTCTTCTACAGTCACAATCCGCCTGGTTTTTAAACTAGACTCCAGAATTGCTTCCCTGTCTACTGGTTTTAAAGTTGTCATGTTTATTACTTCTGCGTCGATGCCTTTTTCTGCCAGAATCTGGGCTGCTTCAAGTGTTTTTGGAACCATGGATGAACATGTTATTATTGAAACATCGCTGCCATCTCTTATCGTGTTTGCCTTACCTACTGTCATCCTGTAGTTTTCCGGATTGACCCTTTTTACTTTCTGCCTGTGAATTCTAATATAAACCGGCCCTGCAGTTTCAGCTGCCGCAAAAACAGCCTGGTAATATTCCAGGCCATCGCAAGGAGATATTATGGTGATATTTGGAATTGAGCGCAGTATTGCAACATCTTCAAGTATTACGTGAGTCGGACCAAGAGCGCTTACAGAAAAACCGCAATTATTGCCCATTATATTTACATTCAACTTTGTT
>JAHILC010000066.1 GCA_018897225.1 Actinomycetota bacterium | reverse complement strand
ACAGGTTTTTACAGTAAAGATTCCGGGAGTATCCTTGCTTTTGCAGGTGGTGAAATCTATCTTTTGGCACATTACAATTATTTTGAAGCAGCTAAAAAATCCGTACTGCCAAAAAATGTAAAAATCATTAAATATTACCAAGAAAAATATAAAAAACTTTCAGAAATTCTCGAAGGTTATAAGATAAAAAATATTGCTGTCGAAGGTGATAATATAAGCTTCGCAGATTTTTCGACTCTTAAGGTTATGTTAGCCAAAGCAGGAAAAAATCTGAGAAGCGAGCCAGGTATTGTAGAAAATTTAAGGATCGTAAAAGATGAAATAGAACTTGCAAACATCCAAAAGGCATGCAGCATATCTGATAAAGTGTTTAATGGTGTTACAGCCACAAACTCTTTAAAAATAAAATCTTTTTCTGAGATAGGACTTGCTTTTGAAATGGAAAGAAAAAGTATGAAGCATGGCTCAAGCGGTAAATCCTTCAATTACGTTATTGCAAATAATAGTGCGTCATCGCTTCCGCATTACGAAGCAGAAAATAAAAATATTAAAAATGGTATTTTGCTTTTGGATTTTGGCTGCACCTACAATCATTATTGCTCTGATATAACTCGAACGGTCTTTATTGGAAATTTTAAAAACAGCAACAAAATACGCCAGATTTATGATATAGTTTTACAGGCTCAATCCAAAGCTTTGAAATCTTGCAAGGCAGGTGCAAGCACCCAAGAAATTGATGGAATTGCAAGGAAGTACATTGAAAGTAAAGGTTATGGGGATAATTTTGGACATGGATTAGGTCATGGAGTTGGGCTTGAAATACATGAAAATCCCAGAGTATCTTACATAGATGAAATAATATTGCAGGAAAACATGGTTATAACAATTGAACCTGGAATTTATATAGAGAATTTTGGCGGTGTCAGGATTGAAGACATGGTGGTAATCAAGAAAAATCGCTGCCAGAATTTATATAAATCCAGCAAACTATATACAGTCATCAAGTAGTGGAAGATATTTCTAATGATAACGACTAATGATTTAAAAAATGGAATGACTTTAAATTACGAAGACGCTCTCTATGAAGTTTTATATTTCCAGCATGTTAAGCCTGGTAAAGGCGGGGCATTTGTAAGGACCAAGCTTAAGAATCACTACACTGGCGCAAATATTGAAAAAACATTCAGAGCCGGTGAAAAAGTTGAGCAGGCAATCCTTGAGACAAAGAAAATGCAGTTTTTATACAAAGACGATCACTTTAACTTCATGGACACCGGGACATTTGAGCAGATTCCTATAAGTGAGGAGTATATCGGAGAAAATGAAAAATTCCTGCTTGAGAATATGGAAGTGACAATAAAATTTTATAAAGGAAATCCTATTTCAATAGAGCTTCCAATCGCAATAGAATCAAAAATCATTGAAACAGAGCCAGGCGCTAAAGGAGACACAGTAAACCAGAGCTTTAAGCCAGCAGTTATAGAAACAGGCGCAAAGATACAGGTTCCAATTTTCATTAACGAAGGTGATGTAATCAAGATAGACACCCGCACAGGAGAATATATAACAAGAGTGAGTAAATAAATGGTTAAAATTACCCGAAGAAAAAGCAGGGAAGCAGCAGTAATAGTGCTATACCAGAGTGATTTGCTGGGAAAAGATTCTGAAGAAGTTTTAAAAAATGAAATAGATTTTGGAAAGAAAATAGATGAATTTGCATTAGAACTTGTAATTGGTGTAAATAAAAACAGAAAAGCAATTGACAAAGAAATAGTAGGTGTAGTTGAAAATTGGACAATTGAACGAATAGCAATTATAGACAGAAATATTCTGAGAGTTGCTATTTACGAAATGCTTTTCGAAAAAGATATCCCTTTAAAAGTTTCAGTAGATGAAGCAATAGAAATAGCAAAATCACTTGGCCAAAAAGAAGATACTCCTAAATTCATTAATGGAATACTTGGAAAAATCTTAGCAAATATCGGAGGAAAACTAATCTAATTTTTAAAAATTGCCATGAAAAAATACTTATATCCTGATTTTTTAGTAAAAATAATTAATGAAAAACTTAACATATATATTAAGGATTATAAAACATCTCCAGAAATTTTAAGAAAGGCCATTTCATACAGCCTAAAAAATGGCGGTAAAAGGTTCAGGCCTGTTTTATGCCTGGCTGTTGCAGGAAGCCTCGGATGCAGGTACGAAGACGTTGCGCCAACCGCTTGTGCTATAGAATTAATTCATACATACTCGCTTATTCATGATGATCTTCCTTCCATAGATAATGATGATTTAAGAAGGGGAAAACCCACATGTCATAAGATTTTTGGTGAGGACATTGCAATACTGGCTGGGGATGCTTTATTTGCCGAAGCTTTCAATATTATCCTGAAATATCAACAATCAGAAAGCGAAAAGATAATAGAAGCGCTGGCTGAAATCGGTCAAGCTTCCGGTGCGCTCGGCATGGTAGCAGGGCAAACTGTGGATGTTTTTTATACAGGTAAAGAAATAACCAGGCGGAAACTTATGTGCATGCACAAAAATAAAACTGGAAAACTGATAATTGCTGCTGTCAGATGCGGAGCAATTTTATGTAATGCAAGTCAGGGTCATATGAATAAATTCACTCGTTATGCTGAAAATATAGGCATGGCTTTTCAGATAACTGACGATATCCTGGATGTGGTTTCTTCAAGTGAAGATATCGGAAAAACAGCAGGAAAAGATTCATTGCAGAATAAAAATACTTTTCCAAGCATGTTTGGTATGGAAAAATCCCGAAAAATTGCTGAAAAAAAAGTTAGCGAAGCCATAAATATTGTTAAAAGTATGGAAATTAATAGCGAGTGGCTTATAAAAATTGCTAATTTTTTACTTTTAAGAAAGAGTTAAATAATTGAATGTATCCAAAAACACGCATAAAAAACTTGCAGATGTGCTAGTTGAAAGAATTCTTATCTCGACCCTTAAAGAAGCTGAAGCAATAATTCTTGCTGGAAAAGTTCTTGTAGATGGTAAAAAGATTGATAAAGCAGGAACACTTGTTGCAAGGAGCGCTTCAGTAGAAATTATTGAAGATATGCCTTATGTTTCAAGGGGAGGCGTCAAACTGGAAAAAGTTTTTTTAGACTTTGGGTTAAATGCCCGGGGCAAAAAAGCAATAGATGTAGGCTCTTCAACCGGTGGTTTTACAGATTTTCTTTTGCAATCAGGCGCCGATAAAGTCCTGGCAATTGATGTTGGGTACGGTCAGCTTTCCTGGAATTTAAGGCAATCACCAAAAGTTATTGTGATGGAAAGGACAAACATCCGGAATATTTCACCCCAAAAAATTCCTTTTCTTTCAGATATTACAGTGGTTGATGTTTCATTTATATCAGTAAAAACAATATTTAAAAACCTGCTTGATATAACGTCAGATAATGGGGTAATACTTATCCTTATAAAACCGCAGTTTGAGGCTGCAAGAGAAGATGTCCAAAAAGGTGGGGTGATTAGAAGCAAAGAACTTCATCAAAAAACTCTTCAGGAGGTAATAGCGGCAGTAAAAATTTGCGGCGTTGAGATAAAAAGTATTACTTTTTCAAAACTGAAAGGTGCAAAAGGAAATATCGAATTCTGGTTCTTGGTCAAGAAAACAATTAAAAAAAATAAAATAACCGAAATAAATAATAAAAAAACTGAGCTAAACTATGATAAAATAATTACTGATATTGTTGAAGAAGCACATAAATATTTTACATGAAAAGAATAGGACTTATTTCTAACAACAAAACCCGTAGAGCTTTAAGAATTGCAAAAGAGCTTTATGATTATTTGTCTGCAAAAAAAATAGAAGTTGCATTGCTTAAAGACGAGATATTACCTGTCAAATTTGACTTGCCTTCTCTTTCTCCAAAAGAGTTTGAGTCCGCAATAGAATGCCTGATCTCGTTAGGCGGAGATGGAACTTTCCTGCGGGCTGCGCGTTACTGCTTCAACAGGGGAACACCACTTTTGGGCGTCAATGTCGGCAATCTGGGATTTCTTGCAGAAGTAAGTTTGAATGATTTTAAAAATGCAATTGATAAACTACTGGCAGGTAATTATAAAATTGAAGAAAGAATTCTCCTTGAGCTGGAATTATACAGGGACGGAAAGATAATAAAAGAAAAGGATTTGACATTTATTGCTTTAAACGAATTTACTATAAACAGAAACTTGATGTCAAAGATAATAGACCTTGAAATTTTAATAAACGATTTTAAGTTTATCAATTTCAGGGCAGATGGCTTAATCATTGCTACTCCAACGGGGTCAACTGCATATTCTTTATCTGCAGGCGGCCCAATTGTAGAACCAAAGAATCAGGTAATAATAATAACTCCACTATGCGCGCACAATCTTTTTACTCGAAGTATGGTTTTGAATACTGAAAATAAGATAAAAATTCAAATTAAGACTAAAAATGAGAATGACTGCTTAAGTATCGATGGCATAAGACAAAAAATAAACATAAAATCAGACGATATTCTTAAAATAAAGAAATCAAAATTAAAATTAAATTTTGTTACTTTTAATAACAATGCTTTCTTTAAAAATTTTAAAGAAAAACTACTGAAATAATTGCTCCAAAAAATATTTATTTTGATTTATGTTAAAAGAACTACAGGTTAGAAATTTTGCGGTAATAGACGATGTTACTGTTAAATTTGGTAACGGCCTCAATATCTTAACCGGTGAAACAGGAGCAGGCAAGACACTGATAATCGAAGCAATTAATCTGCTTATAGGTGAAAGAGCAGACAGTGATCTTATCAGGGAAAATGAAGAAAAACTGATTGTTCAGGGTTATTTTGATTTCAGTAAAAATGAAAAAGCGCTAAATTTTTTAAAAGATGAAAATATTCTTTATGAAAATGATTCTGCCGACGATATCGTAATTAGCAGGGAAGTTAACAAGCTTGGTAAAAACAGAGCGTTTATAAATGGCATATTTACACAGGTAAGCACTTTAAAAAACCTTGGAAAAAACTTTCTTGACCTGCACGGCCAGCATGATCACCAATCATTACTTGACGAAGATACACACATTGATATAATAGACAGCTTTGGCAAGGCAGATGTTAAAAATATCAAGCTCCAATATCAAAAAAGCTACAAGAATTTTATCAATGCAAAAAAACAGATGGATGAGCTATTGAAAAAACAGGTTGAAAAAGAAATTAGGCTGTCAGATTTAAAGTACAGGCTTGATGAGATTGAAAAGTTGAAGTTGAAGGAAAACGAAGAAGAAGAACTTGAAAATGAAAAAAACGTTCTTAAAAATTATGAGAAGATTTACAATCTTTGCAGCTATTCAATCAGCTTACTGAATGGAACTGAAACAGCAAACCACCAAACCCGGCAGGCAGCTCTTATTGACGATCTGGCATTGTTGAATAAGTCTGTTTCAGACTTATTTCAAATAGACAGGAGATTTATTAAGTTTAGCGAGGATGTCGGGAATTTAAATCTGGTACTAAGCGAGCTTAATCGCTATCTTAATTCATATATTGGTGAACTTGAATTCAGTGCGGAAAGACTGGATGAAATCCAGGAGAGATTATATAGAATTTCAGAGCTAAAAAGAAAATATAATAAAAGCTTGCCTGAGATAATTCTTTATGTTTTAGAACTAAGAGAAGAAATTAATAATTTTGAGAATTTAGATAATGAAATTGGAATAAAGAAAAAAGATTTTGAATTAACAAGAGATGTTTTGAAAGAAAATGCCCTCGAATTATCTGAAACAAGAAATAGAATAATAAAGATTCTTGAAAGTGAAATAAGGCTGGAGCTTGAAAATTTAAATTTAAAAACTGCAGAATTTAAGATAAGCAATGCCTATACTGCCGCAGAAAATAATTCTTGGGCTTTAGAAATAGATGGCCAAACAGTCAGGTTCGGCCAAAATGGTATTGATTCAATTGAATTTTTAATTTCACTTAACCTCGGAGAAAGTGTAAAACCATTAAGGAAAATTGCGTCAGGTGGTGAGATTTCCAGAATAATGCTTGCATTAAAATCCATAATAAGCGGCATGGATAATATAAGCGCTATGGTTTTTGATGAGATTGATACAGGAATTGGCGGAGCCACGGCAATAGTCGTTGGAAAAAAATTACACAAGATTTCAAAAAACTGCCAGGTTATTTGCATAACTCATCTACCACAAATTGCAGCTTTCTCAGATCACCATTATTTCATAGACAAGTTTGAGGAAAATAGCAGAACAAAGATTAAAATTACCAAGCTGGACAATGGCAAGAAAGTTAAGGAACTCTCACGAATGCTGAGTGGAATGGAAGAAAGCAGTATTTCTATTATGCATGCAGAGGAACTCTTGGAGCAGACAAAAAGAATTAAAAAAGATTTAATGGAGGAAAAAATAAAAATTGGAAACTAAGTTCATTTTTATTACTGGCGGCGTGCTTTCATCTTTAGGGAAAGGAATATGCGCGGCATCACTCGGGAGACTGCTTAAATCAAGAGGTTTTTCTGTTACCATTCAAAAATTTGATCCTTATATAAATATTGATCCCGGCACTATGAATCCATTCCAGCATGGCGAGGTTTTTGTAACTGATGACGGTGGAGAAACTGACCTGGATCTTGGACATTATGAAAGATTCATTGATGAAAACCTTTCAAAATATAACAACTTTACGAGTGGAAAAGTTTATAAGAATGTAATAGACAAGGAACGAAAAGGCGATTATCTGGGTGCCACAGTGCAGGTTATCCCTCACGTAACAGATGAGATTAAAAGCTGTATCAAAAAAACACTTGAATCAAAAAAAGTTGACATAGTAATCACAGAAATAGGCGGTACTGTCGGTGATATTGAAAGTTTGCCTTTTCTGGAAGCTATCAGGCAATTTAAAAAAGATATAGGAAAAGAAAACGTGCTTTATATCCATGTTACCTATGTTCCATTTTTAAGAACGACTACTGAAGAACTTAAAACAAAGCCAACCCAGCACAGCGTAAAGGAACTTAGAAGTATTGGAATACAGCCTGATGTAATTATTTGCAGGAGCGAATTAAAACTTAATGAAGATTTAAAAAATAAAATAAGCCTTTTCTGTGATATAGAACAGGAAGCAATAATAGATGCGATTGATGTAAAACATCTTTATGAAGTTCCGCTTAACCTCCAGAAAGAAGGACTCGATTCAATTGTGATGTATAAGTTAAATCTGAAGTATAGGGTTTCTGAAATGAAGGAATGGAAAAACCTGGTCGAGGTAATAAATAGCCTTGAGGGGAAAGTTAAAATTGGAATAGTTGGTAAATACACAGGATTAAAAGATGCATATCTTAGCATAGTTGAAGCGCTAAACCACGGCGGGTATTACTGTAAGAGGAATATAGAACTAAAATGGATAAGTTCTGAAGAGCTGAATGATATTGAAAAATGTGGAAAAATCTTAAAGGATGTTGACGGGCTGCTTGTTCCCGGAGGTTTTGGAATAAGAGGGATAAATGGAAAAATTAATGCTGTAAAATATGCAAGGGAAAACAAAATTCCTTATTTTGGAATTTGTCTTGGAATGCAGTGCGCGGTAATTGAGTTTTCGAGAAATGTTCTTGGCCTTACAGATGCAAACAGTTCAGAATTTGATAAAGAAACACAAAATCCAGTTATAGACTTAATGCTTGAGCAAAAAGATATAGATGATATGGGTGGTACAATGCGGCTGGGAAGCTATCCATGTAAGCTATCCCCGAATTCAAATGCTGGCAAAGCCTATCAGCAGGAGCTTGTTAATGAAAGACACAGGCATAGATATGAGCTTAATAATGACTTCAGGCAAGCTCTTGATTCTGCGGGCATGATTGTTACAGGAGTTTATCCAGCAAAAAACCTTGCAGAAATAATTGAAATTAAAAATCATCCCTGGTTTGTTGGGGTACAGTTTCATCCTGAATTTAAATCAAGGCCTGACAGGCCTCATCCATTATTTCGGGAGTTTGTAAGCGCTTCAATAAAAAATTCTAAAAAATAAAAGGAAAAAAGATTAAGACTAAAATAAAGAACACTATTGTTGGATTAAATTCGGCATTACTTATTGTAATTCTGCTATTTTCTTCCCTTACTTTTTTAGTTTATAACTTTAATTTTTATAACAAACTATATGAGAAAAATGGCGTATACGAGATACTTGACCGCAGCGATACTGCAAAGATAACCCTGCAGGTTTTTGAATTTTTTAAATCCGGAAAAGAATTCGAGAGCTTTAAATTAAAGGGAAATATTAATTATTTTAATGATAATGAGATAAGCCATCTCCTGGATGTTAAAATTCTTCTAAATAAGATATTTATTTTGTTTTATTGTTGTCTTGCGATATTTCTAATACTGGCTTTAATTCTTTATCTAATAACTAAAAAAATTTATAAATTCCTTCGTGGCATTAGCCTGATATTTTTAATTTCATCATCAGTTTTTATACTCTTTTTTTTATTATTATATTTTTTTGGGAACAATTTTTTTGAACTTTTTGAAAATTTTCACCTTATTTTCTTCCCGCAGGGGAACTGGGCTTTTCCAGAGGGATCACTTATAATAACTATTTTTCCTTTCGGATTTTTTTATGATTTTTTCTTTAAACTTATTCTAAATTCACTTATTATTGCTTTGGTACAGCTTGCATTCGGAATAGCGGGAGTTATTGTTACGAAAAAGATAAATGATAAACTAAAATAAAATCCGGGTAAATGCCAGCGATTTAAATGTAATGGTAAAATAATAAAATGGTAAGAATGCAAAAAACTGTCAGTGACGGTAAATTCATAGGCCTGATTAATAAAAAAAGGCTGCTTGAAACATTTTTTGAACTGCTGAAAATTAAAAGTCCTTCCCGGGATGAAAAACAAATAGCAGATTATGTTTCAGATATGCTGCGTAGCCTGGGTTTAACAGTAATAGTAGATGACGCCGGGAAAAAAATAGGAAGTAATGCTGGAAACATAATT
>JAHILC010000065.1 GCA_018897225.1 Actinomycetota bacterium | reverse complement strand
TTGGTAACAATGTAGGGTGAATGACCAATATGCTTTTGTATGTATTTTTTAGCCCATGCAATTCCGTCAATATTGTTGCCCCGATCAGAACTTTTGATAAACATGAATGCCTTAAACATCCTGTGTACCAGAGTAATAAGCCCCAAAAGATTTGGATTTTTTTCCACCATTAAGGGTTTAAGAGCTACTATTGCTCTTTCTCTGTCTCTTTCTCCGATATAATCAACAAGGTCAAAAATTTTCATATCATATACGCGATCTACCAGCCGGTCTACAGCTATCTCGTTAATAATCTTATCCTTTTGGCAGATGATAAATGTATAAAGTTTCTCATATTCAGTTCTTAATAAATTGATATCAAAATTAACATTTTCTACCAATTTTACTGCAGCGCTATTTGTAAATTTTATTCCGTCCAGTTCTGACTTTTCGTCCACCCATTTCCTCAGACTACTGGTTAAAGGGTTGTCTATTTTTTTTATAACACCAATTTTTTTAATAGCTTCCAAGAGCTTGGGGTCTATTTTCTTCTTGCTTGAATCTCCCTCGAGTGCAGTGATGATAAGAACAGTGCTGAAATTTTTAATTTCCGGGCTTGAAAGCAAGCTTGTAATAATACTGGTAATGTTTTTGGATACTTTCTCAATATTTTTTATTACAGCTACTTTTTTTTCTGAAAAGAATGAGGGCGTGTTATAGAAATTAATCAGTTCGCCTTCATCTATTTCCTCGCCGCCATAAAAAATTTTGAAATCAACTTCAAAATTAATTTTACTCTTCAGAAATTTTTTTAAGCTGTCAATTCTGTCATCCAGCACGGAGTTGCTTTTACTTATATAAAGATGGCAGGGTTTGAGATCGTCAATTTTGGTAAGTTGTTTTGATTTATCAGCTACTGTCATAATACTCGATAATACATTAAAACATTAAAATTGAATACCTTATATTTTAATCATTTTTAACATATTTATTCAATAAAAAAAGCAGCACAAAAAGCAGTAAATAATAAATTGTCAGATAAAAATAAGAAAGAGTTTCTAGTGTAAGAATAAAAAAATTTTTGCTTCCAAAAAAGTTTACAATTTTCAAAATATATAAAATAAGTGGTTTGGCTGGCAATATTAAAAAGTTTCCGATAGGAGGCCAGAAAAGGCTGACAGCTGATGATAAAATAAGAATAAATAGAAGTAAATAAAATACAGGAATTATTAAAATATTTGTTAATGGCGCTATAAGAGAAAATTCTTTAAAAAAATAAAGCATTACAGGCATTATGAAAATATTTATTGAAAAAGTGGTTATGAATATTTTCATGAAATAGTTCTCTTCAAGATTATAGTCTGTTCTAAACTTGAACCGGGCTTTTATCTTTTTCCATGTTTTTTTCATTAACCTGGCAAAGATACCATTTATGTAAATAATTGCCGCCATTGCAGTAAATGAAAGCCAGAATCCTATATTATTTAAAAATTCCGGAAAAGCTGACAGCAGAAATATATAAGTCATGCTCAATATGAATTTTCCATTGGATTCCCTTTCCCAAAAACCAGCAAGAATTACCAGGATTGCCATCATTGAAGCTCTTAAAGTACTTGCTTTTTGCCCCACTATGAAATTATAAAAAATCAAAAATAGCAAAATTAACATCATTATTGATATGTTCTTAAGATGCAATTTTTTTGAGCCAGGACTGGCAAATTTTAAAAAAGAGACTAACAGGTAAATTAAAAAAGAAACATGCAGCCCTGAAATGGCCAGCAGATGATAGACACCACTATGCTTGAAACTTTGAAGTATGCGGCTTGATATGAAATTATCATTGCCTAATATAAGCGCCACCGCAATCCCGGCGCAGCTAGTCCCAAGTTTATTGTAATATACTCTGAAAATACATTCGTACGTCCTTTTTCTGAAATTGTAAAAAAAAGACATTAAGCCTTTTGCAGGAATTTTTTCTGTATGAAAATCTTCCAATATAAGCATCAAGCTATCATCTCGCAAGTTCAATATTCCATTGGCTTTAATATAATCATCCCTTTTAAATGAATAATAATTTGAAGTCTTAAGTTTTACGTTTATGACATCGCCCGATTCCATACTTAGACCTTGGATGCTGTATGCATTTTGAAGTGTTATTTTTTGAGAGCATAGCATAAATAGCAGATACCCCTTTTTAATTTCAGGGTGGCTAAAAATTCTTCCTTCTACAATAATTGTTGCATCAGGATTTTTAAGCCCATAATCATAAAGGTTTTGAAAAATATTTTTATCTTCCCTGTAATAATAAAAATAAGAGCAGCAGAAACCAATTGCCAGGAAATTAAGGGATGCAATTATTATGAGTATTCTGATTGATAAGCTGCCGGAATTTTTCTTTTTATAAATTAAAAAAATAACTATGGAAATGAAAAAAGTTAAACAGATTATAATTGGGAGGCTGCTAATATTTAAATATGTTCTCAGTGATTTTCCAATTATTATACCCGAAGTTAAAAAGACAGCCCAGATCAAGTGATAATATTTCGACAGAAATCTTCCTAGGTTTGCTAAACAGAGATAGAGTCCTTTATTATTTCGAATTTCTTTTCTCCAATACCTTTAACATTTTTTAATTCTTCTTTACTTTTAAATTGGCCATATTTGTTCCTGTAATCAATTATATTTTGAGCAATTACATTGCCAATACCAGGCAGCTGAACCAATTCAGAAAGGCTCGCAAAATTTATATTTATAACTTTATTTTGAAAAGACTCGGAATTAGCCATATTCGTTGATGTACTATCGCTGGAGTTGCTATTAATATCCTCCCATTCATTAAAAAAAGATGGGACACCATTTTTTATTTCATCTAGAGAAGGTATGTAGAACTTTTGGGAGTCAGCCAAAATTTGGGCCAGGTTAACGGCCTCAAGGCAAGCGTCTTCTGTTGCTCCACCTGCCAGGCTGACAAGATCAACAAGCCTGGATCCATTTTCAATATCGTAAACACCTGGAGTTTTGATATGGCCGCAAATATAGATTTTAATTACAGATGTTTCAATGTTTTCTCCAAATTTGGTATCACTGGATATGCTTGTAATTGCTTGCGAGCTATCTGCAGTATTTAAACTGGCAGAAGCATCACCAATGCTTTTTTCAGTATCGCTATAATAGCTTTTTAATATATTCTCTTTAGTGCTAATTTGCTGTCTCTGGAAGATAAAAATAAAAAGAAACGAGGCAATCATTAAAAAAATCATAAAGAATATTGCCAGGTAAAGATGCTTTCCTTTCTTATATCTTATTCTATCTAAAACACATCTTATCTTGCCTATTTTTTCTTTTAAATCAATTAAGTCCATGTCAGATTTTAATAAATTATATTTATATAATTATGCTTTTATATAATAGCACAAAATAAAATATTATTAAATAGTTTGATTTTCTAAAAATTGTGAGTTATCTGGTATAATATGTAGTAGTGCAGTAATATTTTATTGACTAAGTTTTATCAACTAATTTTCTAATCTTTACGGCAGTCAGGAGGTAATTAAATGTCTAAAACAGTCTTATTATTAGTAGAAGATGGCTTCAGAGATGAAGAAGTAATTTATCCCTATTACAGATTTATTGAAGCAGGTTTTGATGTTAAAGTAGTTGGGCCTGAAAAAAACAAGGAGTATAAGGGTAAATTTGGTGTTAGCATAAAATCAACACTTGCACCGGAAGATGCTGACATAAATGAAATTGCAGCCGTAATAATTCCAGGTGGATATGCTCCCGGAAAGATGAGGTTAAACAAGCTTATGGTAAATATAGTTAGAAATGCTTTTATTTCTTCAAAAATTATAGCTTCAATATGTCATGGCGGCCAGATGCTTGTAGAAGCTGACATAGTCAGAGGGAAAAATGTTACAAGCTGGAAAGGTGTCGCTACTGATTTGAAAAATGCCGGAGGCAATTACCTTGATCAGGAAGTTGTGGTGGATGGAAATCTTATAACTTCCAGGATGCCTGAAGACTTGCCGGCATTTTGCAGGACAGCTATCAGTTTGATTAAGTAAAAGGTGTGAAATTTTATAAAATCTGCTTTTGATATTTCTTTTTTGAAATAGAAGCTCTTATTGTTAAGGGCTGGCTGGCCACCGTACGCAATGTTAGAACCAAATTCTCGTAATCTGGATCAAGATGCTTGGGGCAGAGAAAATAAATATCATATGAGTTCTTCTTACTCACCGGTAACAGCATACTGCCTTTTTTTTAATGCAAAAAATAAGATAAAAATCAGAACCACATCGATAGCGATCAGGATGAAAGTATTTACTGCGATGTCAGTCCATCCTCCACCTCTCTGGCTTAACTCAACAATGGGCTGGGTGACATAATAAGTTGGAAATATATTACCGATCCATTTTGGTATTCCGGGGAACATGTATATTATAGCAGGGGCAAAAAGTATGATCCCGGCAGATTTCCATATAGTAAAAATGGTAGCAAAGTCTTTTACATACACGCCAAGCAGCATTCCAAGCTCAGCAGCCATTACTGCACCCAGTGATAGTACCATTAACAGAAGTAAAGGTTCTGTGCCAAATGCCCTATTTATAGCAAGGATCAGGATACCCATAAAGAAACTTAAAATGAAGCCGAGTATTCCTTTAGCCAGAAAAATATCCTTAACCGATGCCGGAGTAACCATCAATGCCCTTATTGTCTTTTTCTCTTTTTCTGTGGCAATCGAAGTAGATGGCAACATAAGGCCACCCAGAAATATTGTCATAAGTACAATAAAAGGAAGCAGGCGTTCATTCCATGGTAAGCTTGTTTTGTCACCCAGGGTAACTGATACAATTTCGATAGGGGCTTCCTGACCGGTCAGCTCTCTTATAGTGTTAGCTATTGAGACCCCTATTATAATACGGTTCCTTGCCAGGCTTTCACCCCAGATAAAGGTTTCTATTTCTGTGCTCTCCTTCTGCATGATGAAGTCGTCGAAACCTGAAGGTATGACAATGCCGATATCGACACTACCGTCT
>JAHILC010000064.1 GCA_018897225.1 Actinomycetota bacterium | reverse complement strand
GATACTGATTTTGATTTGGATGACCAAAATACTGACTTATTTACTGTTGGCAAAAAGGTAAAGATTGATTTAGCTGATATGGACCATAAATCGTGGGCTAACGACTTAAAACAAGACAGTGAAGTGCTTTTAAACTTACTTCAAAGAATTGATTTTATAACTCCTGATAAGGACAATAAATTAAAAGTATTACTAAAAACAATAAAAAACAAGCTGTCAAACCCTATTAATGGAAACAATAAAAAGATAATAGTGTTTTCTGCATTTGCAGATACTGTAGAATATTTATATACAAATGTCAGCAAAATGCTAAAAGAAGATTATGGGTTAAATTCTGCCATGATAACTGGCGGTCATGGCAGCAAAACGACAGTACCAAAGCTACATACCGACTTAAATACCATACTCACTTGCTTTTCTCCAATCTCAAAGGAAAAGCATCTTATTATGCCAAATGATAAAATTGAAATTGATATGCTGATTGCTACCGATTGTATATCAGAAGGTCAAAATCTGCAGGACTGCGACTATCTAATCAATTATGATATACATTGGAATCCTGTAAGGATTATTCAGCGTTTTGGGAGAATAGACCGCATAGGAAGCAAAAATGATGTAATCCAACTTGTCAATTTCTGGCCAGATTTAGATCTTGATGATTATATCAAGTTAAAAGCAAGAGTAGAGACTCGAATGAAAATTACTGTAATGACTTCAACCGGAGATGATAACCCCATAGATGATGAGAAAGGCGACCTGGAGTATAGAAAACAGCAGCTTGAGCGACTGCAAAATGAAGTAGTTGATATTGAGGAAATGTCCAGCGGGATATCCATAATGGATCTGGGCTTAAATGAATTCAGAATGGATTTAATAGGATACGTTAAGGAAAATCCTGACCTTGACAAGACTCCTTTTGGAATGTATGCAATTGTATCTTCTGATGGTGAAGAAATTCCACCGGGCGTGATTTATGTGCTTAAGAACATTAATAGAGATATTAATCCAGAAAATCAAAATCGACTTCATCCATTTTATATGGTATATATAAAAGAAAATGGTGACGTTGTGTCAAATCACCTTGAACCTAAAAAAACTCTGGATATTTTAAGGCTTATTTGTAAAGGGAAAACACAGCCACTTACCGAATTATGCCGTCAGTTTAATGATAGTACAAATGACGGCAGAAAAATGACTAAATACTCTGAACTTCTTCAAGAAACAATCTCTTCAATCATTAATGTAAATGAGGAAAGTGATGTCGACAGTTTATTTAAGGCAGGGGGTACAACAGCGCTTCGAACCAGGATTAATGGGTTAAATGATTTTGAACTAATCTGTTTTGTGGTGGTGAAATAGATGCTGAATTTTCCAAAGACTACTGAATTTAATAAACGAATTCCAAAGCAAAAATTTTATAATAAGTTAAAAATATCAAGTACTTTAGAGCAGCAGTTTGTAAAAGAAATTGAAACAATATATTGGAAAAACAAGCTGTCTGCTGACACTCTTAATGTAAGTGCGGGCAATGCAGTAAAAGAGATTGAAATAATTGAAATTAATTTAAAAGAAAAAAATATCAGCAAAAACATAATAGAAATTATTGACAGGGAAATTCCATATCATATTGTGTTTATATTGCGATTTAAAGATTTAGCACAAATTTATATAAGTTTTAAAGAGGACAGTAAAAACCGGGAAAGCAAATTTAAGGTTAACAGTTATTTTAAAACAGAGTGGTTAAACTATGAGGAATTATCTCTTGAAATAACTGGACTAACCCTTGATAAAATATATGAAAATTTTATTATCCAGGTAGCAGGCAACAGGCTGCAAGTGGAAGATGGTACAGACATTAAAGAAGCAGTTTTAAAAGTAAAAGAAAAAGAGCGGCTTGAGTTTCTTACTATAAGTTTAGAGAGTAAAATTAAAAATGAAAAGCAGTACAATTTTCAAGTCAAACTGGCCGGAGAATTAAGAAAAGTAAAAAAACAGCTTAGAAGTAAATAATAATAGATGGAGTCAAAACTATGAGCAACCTGAATGCTAAAGAATATAAAACCTTTGAAGGAATAAAACATATAACCACAGATGGTGTGGAATTTTGGTTTGCAAGAGAATTGTCAAGCGTACTGCAGTATGCTCAATGGAAAAATTTTATAAAGGTAATTGATAGAGCAATGCTTGCCTGTAAAAACAGCGGTTATGAAGTTTTGGACCATTTTGCCGAGGTCGGAAAAATGGTTGATATAGGCAGCGATACAAAACGGGAAGTCAAAGATTATGAGCTTACTCGCTATGCCTGTTATCTTATTGTTCAAAATGGGGATCCCCGAAAAGAAATAATTGCTTTGGGGCAGACATATTTTGCAATCCAGACAAGACGGCAGGAAGTGGCTGATTATTTCAATCAATTAGATGAGAACAGCAAACGACTTGTTATTCGTGGCGATATTAAGCAATGGAATCAGATGCTTGCAGGGGCAGCACATAATGCTGGTGTTATAACTGATGAAGAATATGCCACTTTTCAAAATGCCGGGTATATGGGGTTATATGGCGGATTAGATGTTTCCGGTATTCATAAGAAAAAAAGGTTAAAGCAAGGAGATAAGATCCTTGATTTTATGGGCAGCACAGAACTTATTGCAAACTTGTTCAGAATATCTCAAACTGAAGAAAAACTTAAAAAGGATAATGTAGCATCTGCAGATGGTGCAAATGAAACTCATTATATTGTTGGGAAGGAAGTTCGAAAGACAATAGAACGAGTTGGAGGTACAATGCCTGAAAATCTATCTACACCGGACAAGAGTATCAGTCAGGTTGAAAGAGAACAGATCCAGAAATTAAAAAAATCAAAGAAAAAACTGATGCTTGATGAGTAAAAGCTTGAAAGTATTTTAGGACAGACTGAAAGGAGTTTACATAAATGGATAAATTAAAAATGCAATCAATAGATATGATTGAAAAGAATATTGATAAAATTGGAGCATTATTTCCTAACGTTATTACCGAAACGAAAGGCGAGGACGGGAAACTTAAAAAAGGCATTAATTTTGAGAAATTAAAGCAGGAACTCTCGGATGATGTAAATGATGTTGAAGAGTCTTATGATTTTACATGGGTTGGCAAGAAAGCATCTATTGTTGATGCCAATATGCCAATTAGAAAAACACTTCGGCCCTGTATTGAGGAGAGCAAAGATTGGGAAACCACTGAAAATCTATATATCGAAGGTGATAATCTTGATGTGTTAAAACTGTTGCAGGAGAGCTATTTAAATAGTATCAAAATGATATATATTGATCCTCCATATAATCGTGGAACTGACCTGCTTACATATTCTGATAAATTTATAATGGAGAAAGACGAATATGATGATGAAATTAGTTATAAAGACGAAAATAATAATTTATTATTTAAACAGAATAACAAGGCAAACCCTAGATTCCATTCGGATTGGTGTTCCATGATAACCTCACGATTAAAACTTGCGTTAAATCTTTTAACTAATGATGGAATTATTTTTGTTAGTATAGATGACAATGAAATAAAAAATCTTAAAAATATTTGTGATGAAATATTTGGTGAAGATAAGCTTGCAGGAATTATTCATAGAAGAAAAAATAGAAAACCCCACAATGCAGGAAATACGATGTCACTTTCATACGAATTCATCCTCGTCTATTATAAAGCAAATACTTTTAAACTTGCACAAGAATTTAGTGAAATGTATCATGACGAAAAAGGTAATTATGCAATTTATCCAGTATTGAAAGCAGATAAAAAAGAAAGAACATATTTATTTAAATCTGGTTTAAGATGTGATATACAGCAATTACCAGCAGGAATTTATCGAACAGGAAAAAATGATAATTTAAACATTGAAATACTAGATGATGGCATAGTGTACAACGGAATATTGCAGAATGAAATAAGAATTAAAGGAAGATTTTGTTTAACTGATGAAAATGGTAAATTATCAGAAGCTATGTGTAATGATAATATATATATCAATGCAAATGGTTTTCCAAAAGAGAAAAGGTATAGAAAAGAAGAAGACTATAAAATAGATAACCATCATTGGGATATTGAAAAGGGAAAAAATGAAGATGGTGACGAAGAAATCAAACAAATATTCGGATTAAGTGGAGAAAACTATCTT
>JAHILC010000063.1 GCA_018897225.1 Actinomycetota bacterium | reverse complement strand
TAATTCTTTCGAAAGCATTATAACAAGTGGTACACCTTGATCATTTTTGCGCGATGAGATGAACCCGCCATAATCCTTGTATGGGTCATCGGGGTCAAATTGGAAATAAACAATATCTCCCGGCTGCCATTGTATCACATTATCCTTGTTGTCCGGGATATACTCGTTATCAAGCTCTAAAGCATTTCGCTTAAAGAATTTCTCCTGGAAGAAGGTATCCCTGAAATCTATATACTTTATGGGATTTTTTCTATTCTTAATATCCAGAGGATAATCTTCCGAATGGTCGATCATATCCTTATTGATCAATTCCATGAGATCATAACCTACATCTTTTAATACCATTGCAATGACATCTGTTGATGCCCATATATTTTCAGTTGGATAGCCTGTATCCGGGTAAACCTTGTAGCCCCACGTGATATCTGAATCTATAAGATCCATCAGTTTTATTACAATTTTTTTCTGGACATCACTTAACTCGAAAGCTTGCTCATTGGAATCTGTAGTTACCGTGGTATCTCCAGCTTGTCCTTCACTGGTTACTGTTGAGGTTGTGTCGGCTTCACTTTGCGTGCTGCTGCCATTACTGACTGCGGTATTGCCCTCACTGTTTCTAAAAGGTAAATCAATTACAAGTTCAGAAATTGGATAACTGACCGGAGCTTTAAACAAATCTATGGGGATTTTAGTTACTATTTCCTTATAATTATTAATTAAAAACCATGCCTGAACTGCAGACAACACAATAATTGCAAAAACTATGATTTTTAAGCCCTGACTTTTTCTAACCTGTATTTTTCTTGTTCTTTCCATCTTAAATAAATATATTACATTAAATTTCCAATAAAATAAAATTGAAAGTTTTGGCAAAAATTTATAACTTTACATTTTATGTCACTTACATATACTATATAGCTTAATTTACAAATCTTTATATTATTTTTCTATATTTTAAAAATTAATAAAGAATAATATTTTTGCCAATTGGACAGTAAAGAAAATATACAACTCTTAATCGGAAATGAAGCTATCGCAAGGGCAGCTTTTGAGGCAGGAGTAAAAGTAGCAACAGCTTATCCTGGGACCCCTTCGACTGAGATACTTGAAAACATATCAAGATATAAAAGTATATATTGCCAGTGGTCTGTCAACGAAAAAGTTGCAATGGAAGTGGCTTCCGGAGCAAGCATCGCAGGCGCTAGAGCACTGGTAGCCATGAAGCATGTTGGCCTCAATGTTGCAGCCGATCCTTTTATGACGCTATCGTATACAGGGGTTAACGGTGGACTTGTTATTGTTTGTGCAGATGACCCATACATGCACAGTTCACAGAATGAACAGGATAACCGCTTTTATGCAAAATTTGCAAAAGTGCCAATGCTCGAACCATCAGACAGCCAGGAAGCGCTGGACATGTTAAAAGCTGCTTTTGAAATTAGCGAACAGTTTGACACTCCTGTTCTGCTAAGAACGACTACAAGAATTTCACATTCAAGGTCGCTTGTTAGGCTCGGTGAAAAAATTAATCTTGATGAGAGAAACTATGTAAAGGACAGCAAAAAATATGTAATGATTCCTGCTTATGGAAGGCTAAGGCACGAACTTCTTCTACAAAGATGGGCAAGGCTGTCAGAATTTAGCGAGAGCAAGGACTTAAATAAGGTTTATTTACCAGTAGGGAAAAATACTATTACTAAAATTGGAATTATTACTTCAGGCGTATCCTACCAGTACGCAAGGGAAGTCTTTTCGAATGTTCCAATTTTAAAACTTTTAATTACTAACCCGCTGCCAGAAAAGACCATCAGGGGCTTTGCTGAAGGGAAACATCTAATTTTAATTATTGAGGAGCTGGAGCCTTTCCTTGAAGAGCAGATCAAGCTTATGGGATTGGATTCGAAGATAGCAGGCAAGGAGTATTTCCCGCAATATGGGGAGCTTAATCTTGATATAGCCGACAGAGTTTACCAGCAGCTCTTTGGAACGGAACTTATTAGCGAACATGAAGGCGGAGCTAGAGGCAAGTTGGATGCTGCTCCAATACCAGCATCTGATAGCAACCTGGGTGAGCTGCTAAGCGATGTACCTCAACGCCCGCCCGTGCTATGTGCAGGCTGCTCGCACCGCTCTGTCTTTTACATATTAAAAAAACTTAAAGCTGCAGTTATGGGCGATATAGGCTGCTACACGCTTTCAGTTCTTCCGCCGCTAAACGCACTTGACAGCTGTCTTTGCATGGGTGCGGGTATAGGGCAGGCCCTTGGAATGGAGAAAGCTAACCCAAACCTGAAAGGCAAAGTTGTGTCTGTAATTGGAGATTCAACATTTTTCCATTCCGGAATAACCCCTCTAATTGATAATATATATAATAAGGGCACTGGACTTATAATAATTCTGGATAACAAGACTACTGCCATGACAGGGCACCAGGTACATCCTGGTGTGGGCAAAACCTTATCAGGTGATGACACAGTGGAGCTGAAGCCTGAATACTTTGCAAAAGCTGCAGGGGTTAAGAATATTAGGGTGGTTGACCCTTATAATTTAAAACTTTTAGAAAAAGTTTTACGGGAGGAGCTTGAAAGAAACGAGCTTTCTGTAGTAGTTTGCAGACGAATTTGCGCTCTTCTTGAAAAGGTTGATAAAAACAATGTTGCCACCATAGACCAGGAAAAATGCGACAAGTGCGGAGTTTGCATCAGGTTCGGCTGTCCAGCAATCCAATTACGGGATGGCAATTATGCCATAAATGAGCTTCTATGCACGGGGTGCGATGTATGCGTGGCTGTGTGTAAAAAAGGCGCGATGTTAAAAAAGTATAAAAAATTTATAAAAATTTAAAACATTTTATGAAAAAATACGACAATAAAAATAATAAAAATAACAATAATTACGCCAAAAGCAGTATGTATCTGGAAAAATGGGAAGAGGACCTTAAAAAAGGGCAAATACTTTCAGTACTATTTACAGGAGTAGGCGGACAGGGGATAATACTTGCAACAACTGTTCTTGCAAAAGCTGCGCAAGAATCGGGATTTGATGTTAAAGTTTCTGAAGTTCATGGGATGGCTCAAAGAGGCGGAAGTGTCGAAGGCAGTGTAAGGATAGGAAAAGAAGTTTTCTCTCCAATAATTAACAGAGCTGATTTCATAATTGCAGTAGAGAAACTTGAAGCATTAAGGTATATAGGCAAACTCCAGCCAGGAGGTTTTTTATTAGTAAATGATTATGAAATTTATCCTTCCACGGTTTTTTCAAAGGATACAGAATATCCCAAAAATATAGAGGAAAGAATTAGTAATTTAACCAAAAATTACATGATTATAGACGCGGTAGAAATAGCGCTAAAACTAAATGAAATAAGGGCAGCAAATATGGTTTTGCTTGGCGCTTTTTCAAACTTTTTACCCTTGAAACCTGACTGCTGGAATAGCGCCATAAAAGAAAATGTTCCATCCAAAGCATTAAATATAAATATCGAAGCTTTTAATTTAGGTAAAAATCTATAGATTTACAGGAGGGGAAATGCCCATAAAACAATTAACTGTTTTTCTGGAAAATCAGACAGGAAGGCTTGCAGAAGTAACTAAAATATTGAAAAACCAAGACATAAACCTGCAGGGTTTTTCTACAACTGAAGCGAGAGATTATGGAATTTTAAGGCTGATAGTATCCGATACTGAAAAGGCAAGGCAGTGCCTCAAAGATGCTGGTTTTACCACTCATATTGCAGAAGCTATTTGCGTAAAAGTCCTTGACAAGCCTGGCGAGCTTTATAAAGTACTAGATGTTCTTGCCGGTGAAAAAATAAATGTCGACTATATTTATGTTATTGCAGGTACAAGAATAGTGATAAGTGTGCCGGATGTTGTAAAAACAGAAGAAATACTTATAAAAAATGGTATAGAGCTTTGCCGGGAGAATTAAAAATATTATTCCGGATAAATTGCCTGGAACCATCCTGTAATATTT
>JAHILC010000062.1 GCA_018897225.1 Actinomycetota bacterium | reverse complement strand
GAGGGAGATGCCGCAGCTACCAGAATTTATGCCAAAGCTTTTGAAAAAGACCCCGAGTTCTATAGCTTTCTGAGGGCGCTGGAAGCTTATGAGAAGTTCCTAGTGGGGGGAACCACGCTGGTGCTGGGGTCTGACTCCGAGCTATTCAAGGACCTGGAGAGTTCAGAAGCGGAGAGATAAAAACTCGGCTTCACGATGGCAACTCAGTCCGATTATTATACCATTTTCTTAGCGACAAAGCGCCTCTCTGAAGAGAGGCTGAGAAGAACAAATAATTAAATATTTGCTTATTGGCCCAGCTCACCTACTGGTATATCATTTGCAAGATGAGATAGGCCAATAAGCAATTTATTTATTATAAATAAGGGCATCTTGTGAGGTGTATTTAAGGTTATGAGACTAATTAAGATTACTTTCTTAACTGACAGGATGATTAAAGGCCATGGCGTTGACCTTGTCGTGGACAGGATAGCTGATGGACTTTCAAAAAAAGGATATATTTGTGAAGTTTATGCTAATGTTGTTGATGAAACTTTTGCAAATAGAACATCTTATAAAATATATAAGCTCCCCAGCGTGGGGCTCGCAAACTTCTTAGTTCTGGAGCGTAGAATAAGGAAGTTTGCAAGTTTCTTTAACAGCAGAGATACTGATTTATTTATAATACAATCTTTTCCGTTTTACAGCCTTATCCCGTTGCTTAAAAAACCTGTGCTTGTTGTCGATCATGGCGTTATTTCAGTTGCTGGCCTGCCGTTAAAAAGAAAAATCTACTATATGTACCAGCAGTACAGCCAGAACCTTTATTATTTCAGAAAAGCAAAAAGAATAATAATGGTTTCAAACTACCTGCTTAACCAACTTCCCAATCATATAAAGAAAAAAGCTTCTTTCATTTACAACGGCATAGACCATTACCAAAATGAAACAGTAGCGGCCGCTGATATCTTAAGATTCAGGGAAAGACTAAGAGTTTCTGCGCAAGATGTCCTGCTTTTATATGTAGGCAGGTTAAACCTCACAAACCAACCATACAAGGGACTTGCAGAGCTTGCGGATATCTATCAGAACGTGTCACAAGAAAACCCGGCCATAAAACTGTTAACTGTTGGTTATGGCACTAAAAATGATGAAGAGTTTTTAAAGAACCAGGGAATACTTTGCGCAAGCAATGTTGAAGAAGAAATGATGCCGCTAATATATAGCGCTTCTGATATCTACACCACTTGTTCCCAATGGGAAGGATTCGATTTACCGGTAGGAGAAGCCCAATATTTTGGCAAGCCTTCAATTTGTTATAACATTGGCGCTCATCCTGAGATTTTATTAAATGGAAAAACCGGTTTTATTGTCAGTGATAAAAATGAGTTTACTGAAAAAATAAAAGTCCTTGCCGCTAGTAAAGAATTGCGGGAAGAGATGGGTTCTGAGGCAAAAGAATTCATACAAAAATTCACCTGGCAAAACAGCATTGACAATTATGATAGCCAGATAAGAAAAATATTAAATATCGGCCCGGATGAAAAATTATTGCCGCTAGTTATACAGGGGGAAGAAACGAAAACGGAAGCAGAAAAAAAAGTTACTGTGTTGATAGTTAATTATAATTCTTCATACCCCTGCCTCAAGGAATGCATTAATTCTTTTAAAGAACAAACTTATAAAAACATAGAGATACTAATTTTTGACAATAATTCCCAAAACAACACAATTGATTTGATAAGGAAAAATTATGATGGCCTAAAGATTATAAATTCTGAACAAAACCTTGGCCTTGGCGAAGCGATAAACCAGGCGCTTAAAAGCATAACCAGCGAATATGTGTTGATTTCAAATTTTGATGTAACTTATGACAAGATAGCCATAGAGGAATTTGTTGAACACATCGCGACCCTTGATAATAAATATGTTGGCCTTGCGCCTAAAATCAAGCTATATTACCAGAAAGAATATATTGAAAGCGTTGGCGTGTATATAGACAGGAATTTTTATCTTGGATATAACGGAATTGGGCAGCTGGATTTAGATCAATATAACAGACCTGAAGATATTTTTGGAGTTTCGTTCACATCTGCATTTCTAAAAACTGATTATCTTTCCAAAAATGTTACTGGTTCAATTGAAAAACCTATAGACCCTGCGTTTTTCCTTTACTATGAAGACATAGATTTTTGCTACAGGACAAACCTGCTTGGAAATAAATTCAAATCATGCCCGACAGCAATATGTTTTCATAAGTATGCTTACAGTTTCAGAAATGAGGAAACAGCTTTCCAGGTGAAATATTATTACCAGAAATTAAATGTCATGAAACTTGCTTACAAGAATGCGGAAAACCACAATATGAGGCGTATCATAAGCAATGAGCTTGGAATACAGAAGCAGAACTTAAAAGACAGGAACTTAAAGAGGGTTGCAGGAAATATTTTGCGGGATTATAGAAAAAGCATTCATTACCTGAAAAAGCAAAGAACCTATATTCAAATTACAAGGCAGATGCCTGACAGCGAGATACTCAAGTATTCCTGGGGTGAAAACAACTTTTTTGATATTGTAAAAAATGAACCCGTATACTGCATACCTAACCTGCTGTTAACCTACAAGAGGCTTTTTGCAATTACTGGCAGCAGTAAATATGAGGAATACATCATCTATCTCCAAACCCTTGAAGATACGAAGTT
>JAHILC010000061.1 GCA_018897225.1 Actinomycetota bacterium | reverse complement strand
TTAATTTCGGGAATAGGTAATACCTGCCCGCAAACAAAACCCCTATGCATCTTTTACCACTGAAAGCTGCCTTGATTATCCCTCCGCCATTATTAAAAAAAAGAGTAAACTTTTTCCTATTATTCAAGGTTTTTAGCTCGAAATATTTTCTCTTAAGAAACCCCCATAGCGTGCTGATTCCGGAAAAATCATCCAGAAAGCTCATCCTGCTGTTATCTACCCAGAATTGGCAGGTTGAGCATTTTATGTTTAATTTCTCAAGTTTATCGTAAGTTAAATCTTTTATAGTAAAATTTAGGTTCACTGCCGACCTTAATCCCTTATTTTAAAACATACCGGAAAAAGTTTATCCGGGACATTGTAATAATTATAGTTTATTATTAGAAATTCTGCTAACAGTCAAATGTTTTCTTTGACCTTTACTAATGCCTTTGCTGTAACTTTACAATATCTGGCACAAACTTCTACATAACCTTCTTTTAAAGCTGTATAGACTCCTGATTCACCTATTGTAAGAACAGAGATATCCGTTGAAGACCATTTTACGAATTTGGTGATATCAGAAGAGGTACCATCAGAATATTTTACAACTACACGAAATTGCTGCTTTTTGTTTATTTCAACCTCTGAATTTTCTGGAATTACAGATATTGATATCAGCGACGGATTGGAGTTCCTGAACATCAAATAGGAAAGCAGGACTATGGTACAAAGTATGAATGCAAGAATCAGCAATGATAAAGAAAAAAACACCATGTTTTTTTACCTTTCCCTTTTTATTTTTTATTAATTCATTTTTTGATTTTTTTCTTCTTTCCCTGTTTATTTATTTTTTCCTATATCTATATTTTTAGTTTTTCCCTTTTTTTATTTCTCCTTTGAAATACTTCAATATTTTTTTCAATAAAAAATTAAAGGTTATTATTTATACGTTTTGGCAATACAATTTTATCGTTTGTTGACATAATTGTCAACGTTTATTGTCTTTTTTTACTTATGCAAGCGGGAAGTATAAGGTAATATTATAAGTATTTAAGAGCATAATAAATGTTGGCTTTATGGAAAAATCTTATAAGAGTTTTAATTTAGCATTAAAAGAAATCTTAGAAAAAAAGAAAATAAAATTCCGCACCTTGGAAAACAGGACAAATCTTAGTTATACATACTTCAGCAAACTTAAAAACAGGAAAAAAGCGCCTCCTATAGAGACCATTGAGATAATAGCCAGCGGTCTTGATGTCCCTGCCGAATATTTCCTGGAATTCAGGCTTCATAAAATATATGAATCACTTAGAGAAAATCCTGAACTTCTTGAAGAGATGTCAGTATTTTTGGAACAACTGATAGAAAAGAAGAGCCTGAAAGTCGCGGAGAGGGAATCCTACTTCAAAAAAGAGTAATTTCAGAAAAATATTCAAGACGAATAAGAATAAATAGAAATTCTGCTAACAGTCAAATATTTTGAACTTTTAATTTTTTTGAGTTATATTATATAAGCTAAATTATTACTGGCTGGTGCAAACTTGGATTATTTTTTTGTGTCCTTGTAGCTCAGATGGATAGAGCACAGGTTTCCTAAACCTGGTGTCGGCAGTTCGAATCTGCCCAGGGACACCAAATTAACAACTTTTCTAATAATTTTAATAGTAATTACTTTATAAACCAATCCTGGTTCGAATCAACCATGCTCAGCCAATCAAATTTAAAAATTTCAAATTTATTAAGGCCTTTTTAAGCCTGTTATTCCTGCACTGTTTAAACATTGATGGCTATCATTCTTTATCTATTGTCTTAAGCCTTTGATCAACCCACTCTTTCGAATAACCTTTTTTGATGTATATCCCCCTGAGCACGATCAATAGCAAGTTCAGGATCGGCCATTTTCAAAGCATTACAATTTGTAACGGTTTTATTACCTTCATCAAGCAATCTCTTTTTAAGCACCCGCCAATAAACTTGAGGATTTTTAGTTAACACGGCAACATACATGGCAATATAATTATTTTACCATGGTTATTGCCATGTATCTATTATTTTTTATGTTTTATAAAACTTAAAGAAAATTGAAGAAAAACTTTATTTAGATGTCAGCTATCTTAAATTAAATGGACTTTCATTAAATGATTTCTTTAATTTCTATGAACATTTAAATGAGCTTATTTTTGAAAACCTTACAAAAAAGGTTATATT
>JAHILC010000060.1 GCA_018897225.1 Actinomycetota bacterium | reverse complement strand
GGTAAATTTAATATTTTATTTTATATTTGATTTATAAATTTAATTAAGTTTTTTAATTACGTTTTATATATCAGTTTTAAAAAGCAGTTGACAAACTATTTTTTATAAATTAAAATAAATATCATAAAAAATAATTTTATAAAAAATTATTACTTTTATTTCTATTTTTCTAAGTTTTTAATCTAAGTTGTTAATAGTTAAGTATTTAAAAAGTTATAATCAATAATTTATTGGCATTGTTGTTATGGCAACTCTAGGAAAGCAAAAAATACTAAAGCAGATAAATCGAAAGCATATATTAAACCTTCTGCGCAGCTCAGGCGAGCTATCTGTATCTGACATATCAGCCCAGGTAAACCTGTCCAAGCCTACCATAATGAAGATAATGAAATACTATATGGACAAGGGATACCTCATTATCTCAGGCAAAGGCAGCTCCACCGAAGAGGGAGGTAAAAAACCCAACATATTCAAGTTTAATGCAAACGGCGGTTATGCCATGGGCATGATAATTACGGCAAACAAGCTAAAGTCAGTGCTTACAAACCTAAAAGGTGCCACGATATCAAGCACAAACATTAACTTGGCCTCAAATGAAGACCTGGAATCAGTATTGGATAAGATACTTTCTTCCTACAATACTCTGGTGTCTGACTCCAGGATAGCTCCGGTCAAGATAATAGGGCTTGCCATAGGAATATATGGAATAACTGACTATCACAAGGGGATAGTACTGTACTCCCCCCACTTTCCATCCTGGGGCAAAAACATACAGTTTAGCCAAAAGGTAAAAAAGAAAATACCAAACGTGCCCGTAATACTTGATAATAACAGCCGCTTTCAGGTCTTTGCAGAAAAGGCTCTTGGGGCTGCCCTAAGCGAGCATAACATAGTATCGGTAATGGCAGGGAAAGGCCTTAGTGCAGGTGTCATACTTGAAGATGAGTTAAAGAGGGGACACAACTACCTGATGGGTGAAGTAGGGCATATGGTGATAAACCCGTTAGAGCCCATGGTCTGTGCATGCGGGGCAAAGGGCTGCTTTGAGGTAATGGTATCGATAGCAAGGCTAAAAAAGCTAATAGATGATAAAAAGAGCTCATATCCAGACTCATCTCTCTTTAACGGCTCAGGCGAAGATGTACAAAGCCTGAGTGCAGCTGATATATTTACAGCATACGAGACAGGCGACAGCCTGGCATCTGATGCCATGAAAGATATTGAGAACTGGTTTGCAGTGGGACTGTCAAACATAATACTTATTTATGATCCCCAGGTAATAGTTCTTCAAGGGATATTTGTAAAAGCAGGAGAGACTTTTCTATCACACTTAAAGAAAAAGGTTGGCAATGTTTCTCTCTCATCTGTAAAAAAAGATACAAAGATAAGATTTTCAGAGCTGGGGGATATGGCAGGAGTGCTTGGTGCAGCCACATTTGTTATCAATATGTTTTTTAAATAAAAAAAGTATTTATAAAAAGGAGTAATTTTCTGCATGACTCGAGGTCATGTCATAAAAATGAAAGGGGTGAATAGATAGAAAAATATCTTGAACTGTAAACGCATAGGATAAGTCTGAAAGAAATGCTTTCATTAAAGTTTTGTGCCTTGAGCGAAGCGAAAGGAATGGTTATAAAAATGTAAATTTAGCAAAAAGTAAGGAAGTAAAGGGGTAAAGATGACTTGCAGCTAGTTATTGCTGCAAAAAATAAATATGAAAGGGGTGATTGATGTAATCATTAAGTAAGGTTTTGTTGAAATAGGTTTTTATAACACCTAAATCAGCAAAATAGTTATTAAAAACATAAACTAACAAAGGAGTGAACATGAAAAGTAAAATATCATTAATAATTGCAGTGGTTTTGGCTGTAACAATGGTTGTTACATTATCTATGGTAGGTTGCAAAGCCGAAGTCGCAGAGACCACAGCAGCAGAGACCACAGCGGCAGTTGAAACCACAGCGGCAGCTGAGACCACAGCAGCAGAGACCACAGCAGCTGAGGAAATGTCGGAAGCGCTTCAAGCTCTTCAATCAGTTACAGACAAATGGGTCGCAATATTTGAAAAAGACGGGTACTATGATCCAAATTTTGATCCTAATGATTTTGCTTCAGTAAAGTCACCTGCTAGTGCACCTAAAGAAATACCGTCGGGTCAAACTATCACTATTAATTGGGCTCAGTGGGCACCTGCAGATAACCTTGCAGAACTGTCAAAAGATTTTACTGCTGAAACAGGCATAAAAGTAATAGTAGAGCAGACTCCATGGGAAACATTTGTATCAAAATATAATGTTGAGTTGATCGCCGGCAGTGATGCCTGGGATATCATAGTAGCTGATAGCCAGGATCTCGGAAACATGGCAGTAAACGGTCATTTTGTGGAGATCACTGATTTTATAAAAGAGCAGAAAGTACTGGAAAGATTTTTACCTAGTGCCATGTATAATTATTCGGAATATCCAAAAGGTTCCGGCAGGTATTGGAATATCCCGGTTGAAGGCGACGCTTTGGGCTGGTCATACAGAAAAGACCTGTTTGAAGATCCCGATAATATGGCTGCATTTGAAAAAGAATACGGCTATCCTCTGCGTGTACCACAGTCATGGGACGAGATTCTGGATATAGCTAAGTTCTTCCATGATCCTGACAATAATTTCTATGGTGTTGCAATATATGGTGATAACGGTTATGACTCGCTTGCTATGTTTGCAATGCAGACAATCAGGGCATACGGTGGAGATTTAGGTAATTTTGAAACGTTAGAGGTTGATGGTTATCTGAATTCACCCGGAGCTGTTAAAGGTCTTGAATATTATAGAGAGCTGTTCAAGTACACGCCTCCTGGTTTTGGTGATGCATTCTTTATTCATACAAATGATGCATTTGTAAATGGTATTGTACCCATGGCTACAAACTATTTTGCATTCTTCCCTGGACTTGCTACTGCAGCTACCAATCCACATGCTGGTGTAACAGGCTATTTTACAAGTCCGCCTCAAACTACAGTTGACGGAGAATTAAAACAGACCACTGCCCTTGGAGGACAGGGTGCTTCTATAGTCAAATACTCCAAAAAGCAGGATCTTGCATTAAAATGGCTGGAATGGTTTGCAAGAGATGACGTTCAGGCTAAGTGGGGTATGATGCCAGGTTCATTTACCTGTCATAAAGCAACTCTTGATTCACAGGCATTTCTTGATGCATGGCCATTTAATGTAAATATGAAGGAATCATTTGAGATATTTGAAGACTGGTGGGCAGTTCCACAGTATGATGAGATGCTTAGGATCTTCAGTGAAGAACTAGGTAGTTATGTAATAGCTGGAAAAGATTAAATGATTTCATATTAATTTCTTCCCCCGTTTTTCGGGGGAAGAAATATATTAAAGATTTATTTCGGAAGGAATTGCTCAATGTCAAACAAATCTAGAAACAATAATTCAGGAAATTTTTTGTACCGCAGAAGTTTGAGAGATTCTACACTTATAAAAATTTTTATTTTACCTGTCATTATTTTACTGATAGTAATGAACATTTTTCCACTGTTTTACTCACTTTTTTTAAGTTTTTCAGATTATTCTGCAAAAACAAATTATAATTGGGGAAAAAATCCTGAAATGATTGGCGGTGAGAATTTCTCTAATATTTTAAGGGATAAAGTTATGTGGCAGAGATTTGTAACGACTGCAAAGTTTGTGATCCTAACGGTAAGCGGCCAGATGCTTTTGGGCTTTGGTCTTGCATTGCTGCTACAGACAAAATTTAAAGGAAAAGGCTTTATAACTACGCTGCTTATTCTGCCTATGACGATGTCGCCGATAATTGTAGGTGTTATGTGGAAACTTTTTTATAATCCAAACTGGGGAATGTTTAATTTCCTTCTTGGTCTTGGCAAAATAGATTGGACAACTAATACTCAATACAATCTTTATGCCTGCGCTATTACCGATATATGGATGTGGACCCCATTTGTCATGCTACTTTCCATTGCAGGTCTATCCGCTGTACCGAAATATTTATATGAGGCAGCAGAAATAGATAGAGCTTCCTGGTGGTTTAAATTTTCCCGTATAACACTTCCCATGGTATTTCCTCTTTTACTTATAGCGCTAATATTCAGGACAATGGAAGCCTTTAAGATTTTTGATGTGATAATGGGAATTGCCGGGAGAGGAGCTACTGCACCCCAGGTATTATCGATGTATCTATATAATGTCAGTTTTGTTACCTGGAAGACAAGTTATGGCTCAGCTATAGGTTATATTATGCTTATAGTGATTATTGCCATAACAAGTATCTTTATCAAATATTTAAATAAAGCAAAGACATAAAAAACTTTTTTGAAAGGAAACTTATGGCTGAGATTGTTTCAAAAAGGAAAAATATAGCAAGATATTTTATTATACTGCTAATAATCATAATAACTGTTGTTTATATGGTCCCTATCATATATATAATCTCAACATCCTTTAAATCATGGTCAGATGTTATGAAAGTACCCCCCACATTTGCTTTTAAGCCATCGCTTGGTGCATACATAAGGAGTTTTACTACAAGAGTCGTATATCCTGCAGGTACGGTGCTTACTGAGGCTGAGCTTGCTGGGCTAAAATGGTATGAAAGG
>JAHILC010000059.1 GCA_018897225.1 Actinomycetota bacterium | reverse complement strand
ATTCTATATACGTCATCTCTTGGTGCATTTGGTTTAGATGCATCTACTATTTTCAGGATTTTAATTTTTTTATTTTTAAAACTTTCAAGTATATTTTCTCTAAGATTTTTTGCCCATTTTGAATGAGAGATAATTAAGAGAATTTCGTTCCCAAACTTAATTGCTAAATCACCGATTCTATCCAGGCAATTCAAACCAAATACATAGTTGTCTCCTTTAAATTCTTTTAAAATTTTTTTAGCCTTAATTAATTCGTTTTCCAACCCTTTTTACACCTTTAAAATTAAGTATTATTCCGAACTACAACTTTTGAAATATTTTCAAAGAATTTAATAATAGCGTTGTGGTCCTCATTGCCTTTGTCATCTAAATCTAATGCTTTTAGCACCTCAAAAGCTAGAGAAGTAAAAGGCAATACAACATCTAATTTTGAACTTGCATTTATAACGTTTTGGATATCTTTTCTATGAAGCTTTATTTTAAATCCTGGTTTAAAATTTCGACTTAAAATCATTGGTAATTTTTGTTCCATTACAGTACTACCTGCTAAACCTGTCCTTATTGCCTCAAATACTTTTACAGGGGATAAACCTGCCTTCTGCGCCAAAGTAAACGCTTCACTTACAGCAATGATATTTAGTGCAACAATGATTTGATTAGCAAGCTTAGTATAGTTTCCAGAACCAATTCCACCAATAAGGATATGACTATTACCAAGTATTTCAAATAAATCTGTTACTTTTTTATAGGTTTCCAAATCACCACCTACCATTATTGCCAAAGTACCATCTACAGCCTTGGGTACGCCTCCCGACACGGGTGCATCTAAGAATTTTATTTTTTTTGCATATAATGCATTCCCAATTTCTATTGAAACAAGAGGATCAATTGAGCCCATATCTATAACAATAGTATCTGGTTTTGCATAGTTTATAATCCCATTTTTACCTATAATAACATCTATGCTTTCAGGAGAATTTGGCAGCATAGTAATTATTACATTACTTTCTTTAGCTAATTCTTCTATAGAGTTACATAATTGAGCTCCATGGTTTTTTAATTCTTTTAAAGGTTCTTTACATAAATCATAAACCTTTAGCTTAATACCAGCATTTAAAAGGTTAATAGCCATGGGCTTACCCATAGTTCCGATACCTATAAAACCAACAAGTCTTGTATTCATATATATAAACCTCAATCTTTAAAAATTATTTGATAAATTATATATTTTAACCCTTACATTCCCGCTCCTATTTAAATACTGCTTTTATGAATTACATTTTAGCGTGCATTTATTTATTTTAAAAAATCTCTTTAATCGCCCCGTAGATTTTTTTGTAATTAGCAAAATGTTCCTGATATCTTTCCCTTACTGCACTATCAGGATAAAACTCTTTTCCTGATTTAACAAAATTGGAAACTGCTTCCTGGATTGTGAAAAGGCCAATGCTGCTTCCTGCAAGCATCATGGTAGCAAGACATCCTGCCTCCTTTATTTCCATCCTTTTAATCGGCTTACTGATAATTGAAGATTTCAATTGAAGCCAGTAATCAGCTATGGAATTGCCGCCGACAGATCTTAATTCATTTATTTTTACTCCTGCTTTCTCAAGTAGTTCAACATTCATTGCAATCTCAAAGACAAGCCCTTCTATAATAGCTTTGAAGATGTCCTGTTTTGTAGAAGCAAGGCTTAATCCTGTTATCGTGCCTTTGGCCGAAGGGTCAAAATAGGGTGTTCCGGATGGCGAAAAATATGGCAGGACATAAAGGCCTGATGGTTCAAAATTCAGCATTGAGAAGAAATAGTCATTAAAATGGATCTTTTTTGATTCTGCAATTTTCTTGTCATCAGTACAGATTTTATCCCTATACCATTTTAGCACACTTCCTGAAGTAAAATTATAAGCAAGCACAACATATGCATTTGGCGCTGCATGTATTTGAGTGCTGAAATTATTCTTTAACATACCCTTGTTTATAACAAGCTCGTCTGTAGCAATTATTTCACATTCAACCGTACCCATGCCATCGGCAGTTATTCCACCACTTAAAGCGCCTACACCAAGAGCTGCACAGGGCTGGTCATGGCCGCCGGTTATAACTGAGACTTTTTGACTAAAGCCAAGCTCCCTGGCAACTTCATCGCTTACATGCCCTATTTCTACACCGGAGGGAGAAGGTTCTGAAAACAAATTTATATCAATACCTATCTCGTCAAGTATTCTTTTTGACCATTTCTTTTGTCTTATGTCAAAAAACAATGTTCGCGTACAAAGCGAGTAATTCATCTTTGTCTCTTTGATTCCCAAATTATGATAAAGCAGATCGTCAGTAAAAAGGAATTTTTTAGTTTTTGCATAGATTTCAGGCAGGTTATTCTTGACCCACAATATCTTATTTAGCGGAGCAACAAATCCTGGAGGATATCCTGTTATGCTGTAAAGTTCTTCCGGCGAAATCTTTGTGTAAATATATTCAAGCTCTGCCATGCTTCTTGCATCCGTTGAATAAATGGTATTGTAAAGAGGTTTGCCTTTTTCATCTATAGGTGTAAAACTTTCACCAACCGTAGATACTGAAAGAGCAATAACGGGATCTTTTTTAACAACATCATTGCTATTAACTCCTTTTATGACATCAAAAACTT
The DNA here is from genome assembly GCA_018897225.1 of Actinomycetota bacterium. Lineage (GTDB taxonomy): Bacteria > Actinomycetota > Humimicrobiia > Humimicrobiales > Humimicrobiaceae > JAHILC01. The sequence goes on along the minus strand of JAHILC010000059.1, from coordinate 5,093 downwards.
TTTCCCACATTACTTTTACATCAAACTCGACCCATTTTGGTTTTGGAAAAACAAGGTCGTATTCATTGTAAGCCTGAGCTAGAATTTTGCCATCTTCGCTGAATGCAATTGCTTTTGTTCCTGTAGTACCTATATCGATACCCATTATGCTCATAGTTTCCCCCGGTATAAAAAATTAGCAAATTATTTGATTTACTATTATAAAATTATATCAGAATTTGTTTCCGCAAACAGGGCAATTAAAACTTGCCTCTCTCTTTATCTCAATTATTTCAATTATATCTTTAATCCTTTAAGATATATTTATAAATTGCCTTGCCAAGCCCGCAATTGTAATTTTCATCAGTAACAAAATCTGCTGCCTGGAGAACTTTTTCATAGGAGTTTTTAACAGCAATTCTTAAGCCTGATTGATCAAACATGCTCAGGTCATTGTAACTGTCGCCTAAAACAGCTATTTCTTCTTTCTTGAAACCAAACTTTTCAGCTATTTGCTTGAGAGCATTGCCTTTAGTGGCATCTAAATCCAGTATATCAAAAAAATACTCTCCCGATCTTACAAGCTGAAGCTTGCCCTCATATTTGCTCCTGAGATAAGTGTCAAGAGGATCGGACTCCTTAATAGTAACACTGATGTCCACGCAACTACGGCAATATTTCTCATCATCTATATCCTCCACCTTTAAAAGCTTCTCATTGATTTTGCGGAATGCTTCAAAAGTTGGATGCTCTTTATCATAGAGTATCCTGCCATCTGCCAGCGCTACTAATGGGCTGCAGCCTCCATGCCTGATATCTGCAATTATTTCATGATAATACTCAGGGTTTATCCTAACAAAACTGATAATTTGGGAATCTTTGGCTACAATAACAGAGCCGTTAAGCGTTATCTGGGGCATCTTTAACCCCAGCAATTCAACCAGCCAAAAAATAGAAGCAAAAGATTTGCCTGTTGCAAGTATGATTTCAATTTTCCTGTCCAAGCATTCAATCAAAGCCTTCTTATTAAAATCTGGAAGCTCTGATTTATTATCAAGCAGCGTACCATCTACATCTGTGACAAGCAGTCTAATCATATCATGGATCATCTTGTTATGTGTGTTGCAATTCCAAAGCAGTCTTCTGCAGCTTCCATCACTGCTTCCGAAAGAGTTGGATGTGAATGGACTGTTTCTGCCAGGGTGTCTACAACCATCTCGCCTTTCATTGCAACAGCAACTTCGTGTACCAAATCAGAACATCTCGGTCCAACCATCTGGGCGCCAAGTATTTCACCTGAATCTCTGTCTGTTACAACCTTAATGAAGCCTTCTGTTTCGCCAGTTATAAAAGCTTTACCGCTATTGCTGAATGGAAAAAGCCCAAAGCATACATTAATGCCTTTACTTCTCGCCTGTTCCTCGTTTAAACCAACCGTACCTATTTCCGGGGATGTAAATACTGCCCATGGGATTACCCTGTAATCCATGGTCTTATCTTTTCCGGCAATATTTTCTGCAGCGATCTTGCCTTCATCAGATGCAACATGGGCAAGCTGAAGTCCTCCATTGACATCGCCAACAGCATATATGTTTGGAATATTTGTTCTTAAGTGAGAATCCGCCTTGATAAAACCTTGATCATCAATAGTTATTCCAATTTCTTCAAGGCCTATTCCTGTTGAATTTGGCCTTCTGCCCACGGAAATCAGCGCCTTATCGGCAACGATTTCATCCCCACCTTTTATCTTGCAGAAAAACTTCCCCTTATCTTTTTTAACTTCTTCTATTACTGAATTTGTAAAAACATTTATTCCCTTCTTCCCAAAGGCTTTCGCAATTACTTTGGAAACTTCTACATCTTCAGTGGATAATATTCTTGGCAGCATCTCAACAATAGTAACACTGCTTCCAAAAGTACTGAAAATATTGGCAAACTCAGAACCAATTACACCACCGCCAACAATCAAAAGTGATTCAGGAATTGCAGTAAGTGACAGTATGCCTATATTGTCAATAACACCCTCATCCTCAAGATTAAAAGGTGGCACATTAGCAGCATGAGAGCCTGTCGCAATTATTATGTTTTTTGCAATAACTTCAACTTCCTGTCCGTTTTCGCCAGTTACCAGGATTTTATTGCTTGAAATTAGTTTGCCGTTTCCCATAACAAGTTCTACATTGTTTTTCTTGAAATGGAAAGCAAGTCCCTGCCTTTGAGCAGCAATTACTTTGTCTTTCCTGTCCATTGCTTTTTTGAAATCAAGATTCCAGCCCGAAATGTTAATTCCAAAAATATCAGCTTTTTTTATTTCATCTATGGCTTGAGCAACATGATAGAGCGCTTTTGTAGGTATGCAGCCCCAGTTAAGGCAGACACCGCCAAGATTTTCTTTTTCTATAACCATTGTTTTTACACCCAGCTTTGCGGCCCTGATTGCTGCAACATATCCCCCAGGACCTCCACCCAGCACTGCCAGATCAGTATTTTTTGTTTCCATAAAAATTCAACTCCTTGCTAAAATTAAAAAATTACTTTAAATTAAAAAACTAAATGATAAATACTAAAAATAATCTAATTAATAAAATTGAAGATTGCATCGAAAGATGTGGAGGGACTGAAGAAATTCCTTGCCTTGATCTCGGACTGATTGGGTATGATGATGCATTCGAGATTCAGATGCATTTATTTGAAAAAGTAAGGACAGAGCAAATCCGTGGTTTAATTTTGCTGCTTGAGCATTACCCTGTGATAACAATTGGAAACAGCGGAAAAATCAAGAATTTGCTTGCCAGCAAAGAAAGCTTAGAGAAGCAAGTGATAGAGCTTGTTCAATCCAATCGCGGAGGCGATATTACTTTTCATGGTCCAGGCCAATTAGTGTGCTATCCTATTTTTAACCTCACACATTTGGGAAAAGACCTGACTTTATTCGTATGGAACCTGGAGCAGGTAATAATTGATTTCCTCAAACCGTATAATATCAAAGGAACAAGGATAGATAAGCTTAGGGGTGTTTTTACCGGCAGCAATAAAATAGCTTCCATAGGCCTGCACGTAAAAAAATGGGTTACAATCCATGGTTTTGCCTTAAATGTAAATGTCGATCTGAATTACTTCAACAATATTATCGCATGTGGTTTGAAAGATTATAACACAACCTCTATGCAAAAAATTTTAAATAAAAATATTCCTATTGGTGTTGTCAAAGAACAAGTGCTTTTAAATTTCTGCAAAATATTTAAAATAAAGAGTAATTTATTTATTTTCTGATTTATCCTTCACTTCGTTTTCTTTCTTCAGGATTGCATATATTTCCTTAAGCACTTTCAAAGGCTCTTTTATCAGCCGCTTCGGGAAAAACGGCATGAGGGTAGCGATCGCTTTCTTCATATCTTCGTTCACCCTGTGTGGCTTTGTAAGTATTCTGTCAATGAAATCCTCAGCAAAAACAGTTCTGAGATGACGTCTGTCTATCTCTATTTTCTTTGTACAGTTATTGCAGGACACGCTGCGCAAAAAACTACCGATATACTGTACGGTATGAGGTGTTTCCTCATTGCAACTGATACAGAATAGTGTTATTTTTGCTTCTTCATCTTTCATTTTTTATAAACTATATTTTTTTAAATTAAAAGCAGCTCAGGATTCTTTATATATTCACCAAACTTCTGTAAAAATATTGCTGCAACTGCACCATCGATTATCCTATGATCGACAGCCAGTGAAATCTCTATAAATGATTTGGCCTCAATCCTTCCGTCCACTACTGCCGGGGCAGCATAGATTTCACCAACCATCATTATCGCTGCCTGGGGAGGGTTAATGATTGCTGTAAAGGTTCTAATACCCAGCATGCCCTGATTGCTTATGGTAAATGTTCCATTTGTGATTTCTTCCATTGTAAGCTTGCCTTGTTTAGATTTTTCAATCAGTTCAACTCGTTTTCTTGCAATATCATAAAGGCTTATCTTATCTGCATTATAAATTGTCGGAACAATAAGACCAGCATCTGTTGCAACAGCCAGGCCTATGTTTATATCATCATAAATGATGTGATTGTTTTCCTGCAGTGAAGAATTTATTACAGGCTGCTCTGCTAAAACTGAAGCCGAAGCTTTAACTATAAAATCTGTGTAGGTTATTTTGGCTCCAAAACGTTCGTATATTTTACCTTTAAGTCTCTCCCTTAATTTGATTAGGTTATCTACTTCAACAACTATGGTAAGAGTTATATGAGGAATTGTTGTCATTGAAAGAGTCATCCTGCCGGCAATAACTTTTCTTATCCCTTTAAGGGGTGTGGTTGATTTGACCTTTAACTGGCTACCGGCAGCGGAAGCAGCTCCAGCAACTTGAGTAGTTATCGCAGTTGCCTCTGCTGGTGCTGAAGTAGTTACAGTGGTAGTTATAGTAGTTGTCTTATCAGTTGCTTTTTTGGTTTCAGCGTAGGTTTGTATATCTTCTTTTACAATTCTTCCGCCAGGACCTGTTCCTGCGATGGACTCTTTTAAATAATCTATTCCCATCTCTTTAGCAAGACTTCTTGCAAGAGGTGATATTTTTAACCTTTCCGTACTCTCAGTACTGCCAGCAGCTGCAGGTTTTGGCTGGCCTGGCGCTTCCATTGATCCTGATTCCACATAGGCTTCAACATCTTCCTTTACAATTCTGCCGCCAGGACCTGTTCCAGTGATTTTTGAAATATCTATTCCTTTATTCTCTGCGATATTTCTTGCAAGCGGTGAAATCTTAATTTCCCCTCGTGGCGCCTGAGCTAATACTCTAGCAGGAATAGTTTCTTTAGCTTCGGGGATAGCTTCGCCTGCAGACCCAATATATGCAATGACTTCAGTAACTGGGACTTCTTCGCCTTCTGCCCTGATTATTTTCCTCACAATTCCAGAATTATAAGCTTCAACTTCAAGGGATACTTTATCAGTCATTACTTCAAACAATACTTCCCCTGCTTCTACCTTATCGCCCTCTTTTTTATGCCACTTTTCAATTACTCCCGTCTCCATCGTCAAGCCCAATTTTGGCATTATCACTTCTTGCATTTTAACTCCTTCCAGGAACCAGTGTTTCTCTTTATTTTTAATTATTTATTATTT
>JAHILC010000058.1 GCA_018897225.1 Actinomycetota bacterium | reverse complement strand
TGCATGCAGAATTCCTGCAGGCAACAGCCAACCGGTCCCAGGTTTTAACCTGTATGCTTTTGAAAAATCTAAAATCCCGTTATCTCCCCTGTCCCAGTTTTTAAGACAATTAATCAAATCCTGCTTGCTTGTACCGAGCTCTAATCCAAAAAAGGTATAAGGAAACGTATTTTTGATTGTATTTAATTGAACCGGAAAATAATATGCTTCAGGTTTTCCTTCCATACCTACGTTTCTTGCGTGCTCATCCATTTGATGAACGTGATGGGGAATTGGTTCCATGTTGTCAAAAAACTTTGCATATATTTTCCAACCGCCATATTTTTCCATGATGTCTTTTCCAAGTATTATATCGCCGCAGCATTTTATAACATCTCTTAGAGTATATTTCTGTTTCCCATAGACTACATAACTTAGACCCTCATCATCCGGAGTCAGAGGTCCGTTATAGGCTTTTGTTGTTGAAGCAAGCCATCTTTCGTCAATTCCTCCTCTTTGGGTTCCTAAAATATAGAGGTCATCGGGATGTAATTTTAATCTTCTGCCTGGAACCAGAAATGAGCGCGGAACCCAGGTTGGAGACAGATGCAGTATTCCGTTTCCTTGAGCTAATGCTGCTTCAGTAAAATCTTTCACTATGTTACTCATTAATTATACCCCCATCTTAATGTTTTAAAGTTTTCATTTTAAAGAATATTTAAAGATATATTTTAAACCTTTAATTAACGCAAAACTTAACAATAATTAAAATTCCACATCTTTTCTTTCAAAATAAAACTCAGTATCTTTTATTTCAGTTCTTTGAATATGCTGCCAGTCTTCATACATATCTTCCAGACTCATTCCTCTATATTCCTTATAAAAATTACTATTTTTTATTATTTGCATGTAATAGAAAGTTCTGGCATTATTCTCAAGAGCTTCCGTTTTTGAAAATGTCTCCCGCAAATCTTTGCCGGCAATTACCGCACCATGACCGGGCAGCAGGCACGCTAAACCGCTTCCGGGATTTAAGTTATATAAGTATTTAAAATATTTCGTAACTGCAACTGACTCTCTGATACTTACTTCCGGCTCGTCTTTAATACATTTAATATAACGTGGAAATAGCCAATCACGGGCAAGTCCAGTTACAATTGGCATATCAGCTTTTAATGATGCAAATCCCAATAGATATTTTGGATGAACATGAAAAACAGCATTTATATGGGGAAACTCATCCAATATCCTGTAATGAACATGCGATTCACGGGTTAGGAAAGCCTGCATTTCTGGTCTTGCTGCTTTTCCGGTCAAATCAGTTTCAATGATGAAGTCTTCATCAAGGTTCCATTGCTTAAGGCTTGAGCTTTCCCTTCTTGTTACAAAAACTTTACCACCTTCCCTGACAGAACAATTGCCTCCTGCAGAATCAAGTATTTCCTTTTGATATAGCGCTTTAACATATTTTTGTAATTCTTCTTTGACTTTAGACAATTTCTCCTCCTTCTCTAATTCTAGCAAGCTCCACGTATAAATCTTTATTTCTATTATATAACTCTAAAAATATTTTATAATACTGTTCATATATTTTCGTATTAGCTGCAATTGGTTCTGTCTGGTCACCAATCTCGACCCATTTTTTTGTTACTGAAAAATCTTTAAATACACCGGTGCCCACCCCCGCAAGTACGGCATTGCCCAGAGGCGCACCGGTTGAGCTTTTCATATACGCTCCGGGTATTTCAAGCATATCGCAGACTATCTGTCTCCATAACTTGGATTTTGCTCCGCCTTCACTTAAAATTATTGGGAGATTTATCTTTATTCCACTTTTTTTAATAATACTATAATTGTTTCTGAACGCATAACCAGCCGCTTCCATAATGGCTCTCAGTATATGAGCTCTGCTATGATTAAATGAGAGTCCAAAAATAAGCCCTCTTGCATAAGGATCCCAGATTGGTGTTCTCTCACCCTGAAAATACGGGAGCATTACTAACCCGTCACAGCCTGGTTTTATTTTTTCCGCTTCAATATCCATAATTTCAAATGGGTCTATTCCAAGATCCCTTGCAGCATTAACTTCTGCTATGGCCAGTTTGTCTCTGAAATACCTGTATAGTCCGCCACACAATTGCGCAGAAACAGTAGTATAAGTATTTTTGGAGTCAGCAGTATGGACAATTGTAATCATATTCCTGGTAAAACTATCTTTTTTGTGCACAATTCCCAAAACCCCGGCAGTTCCCATAACTACTGAAGAGTCCCCGTCATCAATAGCTCCGCCAGCTGCCCAGGCAGCAGTGGCATCTACAGTGCCTGCAACTACAGGAGTTCCTTCAGGGATGTTGGTACTTAGGGAGGCATTCCTGGTAACATACCCTATGATCTCTTCACATGGATAAGCATCCGGCAGCTTTTGCCTATCAATACCTATTTCTTTTAAAAGTTTTTCGTCCCAAGTTTTTTTTCTTATATCAAATGCTATACCTATAAGTGATGCATTTGAATAATCTGTGACTGCTTTGCCTGTGAGTTTCATGACCGGATAATCTGCGGCAGTCTGAAGCTTATAGGTTCTTTTATACAGGTCTGGCCTGTTGTCCCTTTCCCACATAAGCTTGGTCAGCGCATAATAAGGGTCTATGGGATTTGCTGATAGATTAAATACTCTCTCTTCTCCAATATTTTCTTTTAACCACTCGCACTGCTTGGTTGACCTTCTGTCCATCCAGATATGGGCAAGCTGCAATGGATTTAGGTCTTTATCTACAAGTATGCAGGCTGGTGATAAAGCACTAATACTTACACCTTTTATATTTTTTGGATTTATTTTGGAATCAGTTACTGCTTTGCTTATTGTATCTGCCACTGCTCTCCAGTACCATTCCGGATCATGTTCGGCATAGCCTATGCTGTTTGTAAGT
>JAHILC010000057.1 GCA_018897225.1 Actinomycetota bacterium | reverse complement strand
CTGAAACTTGATCCTAAAAATCCTTCAATGAAGAATAGAGACAGGGTTGTATTATCCAAAGGGCATGCATGTCCTGTTTTATATGCAACACTTGCAGAGAAAGGTTATTTTAATAAAGCTCACCTGAGAACTTTAAGGAAATTTGGAAGTATCCTTCAAGGCCACCCCGATATGAAGAAAACTCCAGGAATAGACATGACAACAGGTTCGCTTGGGCAGGGGCTTTCATGCGCTGTAGGAATGGCTCTGAGTGCCAGGCTTGATAAACTCGGTTGTAATGTCTTTGCAATAGTGGGTGATGGCGAGTGTGACGAAGGGCAAATCTGGGAAGCTGCTATGGCTGCTGCACATTATAGACTGGATAATCTTATAGTAATATTAGATAGAAATGGGCTACAAATAGATGGTTACACCAAAGACATAATGAATACTGAACCAATGATTGATAAATGGAAATCATTTGGCTGGGAAGTTATGGAAATAAATGGGCATGATTTAGATGAAATTGATAGAGCAATTACCAGGGCGATTGATTTTAAGACAAAACCTGTATGTATTGTTGCAAATACAATCAAAGGTAAGGGTGTTTCATTTATGGAAGACCGTTGCGAGTGGCATGGAAAAACTCCGTCACCCGAAGAAAAAGAAAAAGCTATTGAGGAAATTCGTGGGCAAATTCTGATTAATAATTGAAGTTGGGAAATAAAACTCCCTTATTTTACAAGTAAAACGCCATCGGAATAATTCCCCTTCTTTTATTTTAAAGGATACATTATCTACAGCCGTAATATTGCCATATTTTTTTGATATGTTTTCAACTTCAACAATAAAGCTCATTTGGTAAGTATTATATTCCTTCTGGGCTGCTTGAGGCAATTGGAAAATAAAATCTTATAAGATTTCAGCTGTATAAGATATTAGCTTGACTTTTTTAATAGATTAATCTTAATATTAAAGCTTCTAAAATTTTACCAGGATTTGTTTATTAACTATACCAGGTTTTGTTTACCAAGGTTTTATTAACCAAACAGTAAGAGGGAGCGCCAATGGCCTACGTAAATGATGTCATCTTGCAGGTGATAAAAAGAAACCCAAACGAGCCTGAATTTCACCAGGTAATAAAAGAGGTTCTGCCATCCATAGAACCTTTAATTGAAGAAAACCAGGAAATAAAAAATATTGGAATACTCGAGAGGTTTGTGGAGCCTGAAAGACAAATAATTTTCAGGGTTTCATGGGTGGACGATAATGGCAAAACTCAAGTAAACAGGGGTTTTAGGATACAGTTCAACAGCTCAATTGGTCCCTATAAGGGAGGGCTGAGATTTCATCCTACAGTAAATATAGGAATAATGAAATTCCTTGCTTTTGAGCAGATTCTTAAAAATTCACTTACTGGACTACCAATGGGCGGCGGCAAGGGCGGAAGCGATTTTGATCCCAAGGGCAAATCCGATGCTGAAGTTATGAGGTTTTGCCAGAGCTTCATGACAGAATTGCACAGGCATATTGGCGCCGAGCTTGATGTTCCGGCCGGGGATATTGGAGTTGGAGCAAGAGAAATAGGATTTTTATTTGGGCAGTACAAAAGACTTAAAAATGTTTATGAAGGTGTGCTGACTGGAAAAGGAATGACATTTGGCGGTAGTTTTGTTAGAACCGAAGCAACCGGATATGGTCTTATATATTTTATGGAAGAAATGCTTGGAGAAGAAAAAAAAGACTTTGCAGGCAAGAAAGTTGCTATATCAGGGTCAGGTAATGTGGCTATTTATGCAGCTCAGAAAGTTCAGCAGCTTGGCGGCAGAGTTGTGGCCATGAGTGACTCAAACGGTTATATTTATAACCAGAATGGCATAGATATCGAAGAGATAAAAAAAGGCAAGGAAATCGAAAGGAAAAGGATAAGCCAGTGTTATCTTCCTGCCTCTAATACTAAATATGCAGAAAATTGTTTCGATATATGGTCTGTTAAATGTGACATAGCTCTACCTTGCGCAACTGAAAATGAGATCGATGAAAAAGCTGCCGAGACTCTTGTTTCTAATGGTTGTATTGCTGTTGGGGAAGGCGCTAACATGCCCTGCACGCCCGAAGCAATAGAAGTATTTTTAAAAAATAAAGTGCTCTATGCTCCAGGAAAAGCTGCCAACGCTGGCGGTGTTGCAACTTCAGGCCTTGAAATGTCACAGAACGTGATGAGAACTTTCTGGACATTTGAAGAAGTTGACGCAAAGCTAAAAACTATTATGCAAAATATTTATAAGAAATCCAGCGAAGCAGCAGTAAGATTTGGCCATAAAGGCAACTTGATGGTTGGCGCAAATATTGCAGGCTTTGAAAAAATTGCACACGCTATGCTGGCACAGGGAATAGTTTGATAGCCAAAAAATTAAATATAGGCAATTATAGAAAGGTTCTGCAATGATTTCGCAAGAAGTAAAAAAAATATTATTTGAAGGCGACAAAAAGGTTGCCACAAGAAATGCGTATGGGGAGAAGCTTGCCGAGATAGGTGAAGTCAACAAAGATATAGTAGCGCTTGATTGCGATCTGTCAAAGTCCACAATGACAGCGCTGTTTGCCAGGAAATTTCCTGAAAGATTCTTTAACATGGGTATTGCTGAATCAAACATGATGAGCGTTGCGGCTGGTCTTGCTACGATGGGCAAGATACCTTTTGCTTCGACATTCGGGGTTTTTGCTTCCAAAAGAGCTTGTGATCAGGTAAGTGCATCAATAGCTTACCCAGGATTGAATGTAAAAATATGTGCAACTCATACCGGGCTGGCAGTCGGGGAAGATGGCGCAACGCACCAGGCTATTGAAGATGTTGCAATAATGAGAGCCATACCTGGCATAGTTGTCATTTCACCTTCAGATGGTACTGAGACGGGTAAAGTAATCGAGGCAGTAATCCAGTACAAGGGGCCTTGTTATGTAAGGCTTGGAAGAAGCGCCAGCCCATTAATTTTTAATGATGATTATGTTTTCAGAATTGGAAAAGGGGTAAGGCTTTTTGAAGGTAATAAAGCTACCATAGTTACAGCTGGTTTTACCACTCATATCTGTATTTTGGCAGCAAAAAAACTGGAAGCTGATGGTATTGAGGTTGATTTAATAAACATGTCATCAATAAAACCTATAGACGAAGAGCTTTTAATTGAAAGCGCTAAAAAAACCGGACTGATTATTACAGTTGAGGATCATAACATTATTGGTGGACTTGGAAGTGCAACTTGCGAAGTTCTTTCAGAAAAGCATCCGGCTCGAGTAGTCAGGATGGGAGTAAAAGATAAATTTGGAGCATCAGGAACGCTTTCGGAGCTGTATGAGGCTTATGGTTTTGATGAATCAAGCATAATAAAAACAGTTAAGGAAAACATTTTAAATAAAATCGTGTAGTTTTTTTACATTTTTTAATTGCTTATTATTATTATAACTTTATATTTATTAACTTTAGTTAATAGGAGTATCCGCTTTACTCTCGTACACACTATATACTTCATTCTAAATTTTAACCCTTGCTTCAGGAACTTTTACTGTAGCAACAACAATCAATCCCCCGATAAGAAAAATAAGCGTGCTTAAAAGCGCTATTCGCTCATTTTTTGTAAAATAAGCAATCAGTCCAAATACTACTGGACCAAGTATTGAGGAAAATTTTCCTCCAACTGCATAAAAGCTAAAATACTCTGCCTCCCTCCCATAAGGGGTCAGAATGCTCATGAGGCTTCTGCTTGCAATCAGAGTTGAACCGGTTATAACTGAGGCAAGAATATAAGCAACATAAAAAACAGCCTTCAAATTAAATACTGAAATCAGAATTATTACAATACACCATAATGCAAGTGTCATTGTAATTACTCTCTTTGACCCGATCCTGTCCACAAGCCAGCCAAAGAAAAACGAGCTTATTATGACAGGAAAATTTCCCAGAATAAAAAGCAGTGCAATCTCCTGTAAAGACAGATTGAGAGTATTTCTGCCATAAATGGCTGCATAGACAGCCAGTATTGAAAAAGCATTACTGAAAAGGAAATATGCTGTCAGAAACCGTAAAAGACTTTTATTTGTTTTTATTTTTTTAAAAGTCTGATGCAGCTTTTGAAAACCATATCTTACATAGGATATTTTTCTGCCTGTTTTATTGAATGTAAGGTTTGATTGAAAATCAGATTTTTTATCCTTTAAAAATAAAAATGAAGGCAGGGAAAAAACAAGAAAAAAAACTGCAGTTATTATAAAAGTCAGCTTAATAGAGAAAGTGCTATGATTTTCTAAACCGTTTTTTAAAAACGGATAAATTATTATAAGCATAATAAGACCGCCAAGATAACCCAGCGAAAATCCGAAACCTGAAATAAATCCGACATTACCTTTTTCTGAAAGCTCGGGCAGGAAGGAATTATAAAACATCATTGAGGTCTGATAAAAGAAATTAGCAGCAATAAAAATAGCCATTGCCATTGCAATCATTCCCCTGTCAGTAAAATAAAGCAAAAGACAGAATATGATACAGATGCCTGTAAGAATTGTGAGAAATTTATTCTTGGATCTTGAAGTATCTGCAATAGCTCCGAAAACAGGAGCACATGCAGAAGCTAAAAGCATCGAAACTCCACTTGATATCCCCCACATCAAAACCCCGAAATTTTTTCCATAAATATCTTCGGGGGCAATTATATTTGTAAAAAAAACAGGAAAAACCAATGTTATTATCACTATTGCAAAAGCAGTATTTGCAAAATCATACAAAGCCCAGGAAATTACAGACCTTTTAAATAAAGGTTTTATATTTGAAAAACTATTTTTAATTTTTCCAATAAACATATTTTATTTTGTTTTTTTAATCAGAATAACACTTAACCCATTATTTACAAAATCAGCTTTTCATAAATTTGAAAAAAAATCATATTTGTAATATACTTTTTACAAATGATAACATAATTACAATATACTATTTTATATATCCAAATTGTATGTCTCAAAAGAATTTTAATAGAAGAAACTTAAGAAATAAAAAGCTTTTATCACGAACCTTTCTTGTTATTCTGCTTGCGCTCATACTTAATGTTAACTTTATATCCTCCTGTAAAATTGTGGATGGCGCTGGTTTAACAAGTGATGTGCCGAAAAATGAGATTAATTACCTTAAAGGAGAGGAAATAATGCTGCCCGAACCGTTTACTGAAAGTAATTATTCATTAGAACAGGCTCTTGCAAAGAGAAGATCTGTAAGAACCTTTTCTGGTAAAGAGATCGAAATTGAAAAAATATCCCAGCTGTTATGGGCTGCCCAGGGAATTACCAAGAAAGATACAGGTTTCAGGACCGCACCATCTGCGGGAGCTTTGTATCCACTTGATGTTTTTATAATAAAGAAAGACGGGATATTCCATTATATTCCCCAGGGACATAAATTATTGAAAATAGAAAGTAAAGACCTGAGAAAAGAATTATATACCGCCTGTCTTTTTCAAGGATCTGTTTCAGAAGCTGTAATTAATATAATAATCACAGCCGTTTACGAAAGAACAACTGTTAAATATGGAGAAAGAGGAATCAGATACGTGGACATGGAAGCCGGTCATGCCTGCCAGAATATACTGCTTCAGGCAGTTGCGCTGGATCTTGGAGCAGTTCCAATTGGTGCATTTAATGACAGTCAGATTCAGAAGATTTTAAATTTATCGAAAGAATATATTCCGCTTTATGTAATACCTGTCGGCTACTCTGACTAATAGCAAGCCTGTTTTTGGGTGTGATTCTTTCCACTACCAGATGTGCCAGAGCAGCACAGAGGGCAAATTATTTTAACGAAAAGGGTGCGGAAAGTGAGTTTTATTATAACCTAAGAACCATTTCTCTTAAATTATTTGCTATTTCCTGATAGCTTCCTTCAAACATTTCCACCTGTTTCCCGTATTTTACTTTAACAACCGGAACTTTAGGTAAATGTCCAATAGGTAAAATGCCATTATGAAGAATGTCATAAAGACCGTCTATTCTGACTGGAATTACCAGTACTTTCATATCTTTTGCAATAACTCCGATTCCGGGTTCAAATTCTTTTATATTTCCATCAATAGTAATAGCGCCTTCAGGAAATATCAGAACATTCCATCCCCTGTCAATTAAACTTCCTATGTTTTCAAGACTTTGCTTAAATCCGCGTGTTCTTGACAAGGGTATAACATTTAAAAAAAGACATACAAAAAGATAAAAACCTGCTGCCTCAAATATTCTCCTTAAAATATTTCCAGTTACGTTAAAATAATTTAAAAAATGATGTTCGATAGACATCACAGTGGTTAATCTTAACCTTATCTTCAGGGGTAGTGAAAACAAAATTACAAAGGTATCTATCAGAGACAAATGATTGGAAGCAAAAACTGACGGCTGCTTGATGCCATACAAATTTCCTCTGCCCTCATACTGCCGTCTGTACAAAATTGAAATAAACGGAAACATGAAAAATTGTGATATGGTTCTTAAAATTACAAAAAAGATGCTGTATGGAAAATTAAAAAAGGGAACTTTATATATTTCTTCAGGAGGATTTGTTATCAGATTTTCAAGTTCTTTTAAGTTTGTGTCTTTCGTAATACTTAAAGTTCCTGTATCAATGCCAAATTTTTCCTCAAGTGCGCTGGAAAGTTCAACAATATCAAGGGAATCAAGCCCCAAATCATCCTGGAGTTTTGCTTCATCCTTAATATTATCTTTACTGATTTTATAAAAAGAGCCGATAATATTATATAAATCAGCTTTATCATTTTCTGTAAATTCTCTGCCTTTAATTTCCTGTCCTCTGTGAGGTAAAAATTCTTCTTTTACTTTTAAACTTTCAATAATGATTCTTTTAATCTCACTTTTTTTTGGTTTTAAAGTTGAAGTTCTTGGAAAATCAGGTTCATGCCACATGCTGAAACTGTCTATTTTCTGATACTGATTTAATCTGTTGTTTGCATCCTTTATAATTTCATTTATTTCATTTTCACCGGTATCAGGATAATTTTTAAAATCCATCAACAAAACAGCATGGACTTCCTTCTCAATTCCAAATACAGCACAATCCCTTACTCTGGCTGAAGCAGATTTAACAGCATTTTCTATATCATAAGGATAAATATTGAGTCCATCAGGACGGACTATCAAATCATCAATCCTGCCTTTAATAAAAACATTTCCATTTTTGTCAACTTCTGCAATATCGCCTGTTTTAAACCAGCCGTTTTTAAATGCTTCGCTATAGTCATGCTCAGGCTCAAAATATCCGGAGCTGACATTTTCTCCCTTAACATATAACTCCCCGTCAATAATCTTAATTTCCTGTCCGCTTAAAAAGCTGCCAACTGAACCTTCCCTGTTTTTTGCAGGATCAGTCAGGGTTATCAGAGGAGCAGTTTCTGTCAGTCCGTAGCCCTGAAAAACACTGTATGCAAGACATCTGAAAAAATCTTCTGTTTCATAATCAATAGCAGCCCCGCCTGAAATTACCGCAACAAGCCTCCATCCTATCTTAATTCTTAGTCCTGAAAATAAAATGAGCCTTATCCACCATCTTACATTTCTAAGCTTCCTGTACTTGCTTTTAAATGCCTCTGAATTAAGATTATATTTTTTGGCTATGTGATTTTTTATTATTGAAACTAGCTTGGGCAATGCTCCCAGTATCCAGATTTTTTCCTCTTTTACTGCCCTTAATATCTCCTCCGGGTTTATGGTGTTAAAAAATACAACAGAGCTTCCAATCATTAAAGGTATGAAAATGCCGATTACCTGTCCGTACATGTGACTTAATGGTACAAGACTTAAGAGTTTCGGATTAATCATCAGATTAAAGATAAATTTCCATTTTTCTATTAAGGGACTGGCAGCCTTTAAATTGGAACTGATATTTTTGTGAGTAAGTATTACCCCTTTTGGAGCTGAAGTTGATCCGGAAGTAAAAACAATTTCAGCAAGATTATTATCTTCTATTCGGGACGACCTTTCATAAGTATCGTCTTTAAAATCATAATCTTTAACAGTAGTTTCGAGGTCCTCAAGTAATAATATTCCAATTTTTTGATTATCAAATGATTTATTTATTGATGTGCTTTTATTTATATCTGCAGTACCGGAATTATTTATTAAGTTTGAGATTATATTAAATGTTTCATTTTCTCTGGAATACAGGATGAATTCAGGCTTTACTTTGCTTATAATCTTTTGTTCAAAATTAAAATCAGACTTATAGTCAACGGGAACAATTATAAAGCCCATTTTAATACATGCAGTAAAAGCAGCTACCCATTGCGGAGAATTGGGGCTTTTAATTATTATTCTGTCACCGGCTTTAATCCCGTTCTGAGTAAGAAAAGCAGCCAGATTTTTTGACAATCCAAAAATTTTACTAAATTTCCAGCCGAAAGTTCTGTATTTGCCTTTAAGATAATAGTTGTTGTCTCTGCCTTTTACTGAAAAGTTCTCATCCAAAAATTCAGTTAGCGCTGACATGATAATTTAATTATTCATTTGTTAATTTCTTCTTATTTGTGCCGTCAATATTAATTATATAAATATCTCCACTTGGAATCTGATTTGATATTGTTCCATACCTGAAAGACTAATTTATCTGTAGTCTCAATATATTTGAAATTATCAAAACTTGCAATGATTTCAGGAATTTATCTAATCTCAAAACAATTAAAACTAATTAAAACATAATGAAATTAATAAGATATTTTCATATTAAAAAGTGACTGATTTTCTTAGATATGGCTACCTGTAATATTAAATAATTATATTTATTTTAAAAAATACTTTGTTTTTAATTTTATTTTTCCTTATAATTTTTCTTAATACCAGTATTATAATTTTTCCAGATAAATTACAAAATTCTGATTTTAAAATAAAAATCAGAATAAAATATGGATATAGAAAAATATAAAATCAATGCGCAAAATTTCTTATCTGAGCTGGATAAGGAATATTATCTTCATTTTGCAGGCCTCAAGGAAGAACTGAATATTGGTGCAATTTATGATAAGTTTGGGGAGCTTTTTTTATTAGAATATTTTAACCTGATTAAAGAGTTCAAAGATAAAGCTAAAGGTGAGGATAGGAAAAAGTATTCATATTTGCTTAAGTTTTGCGGAGAGACTTTAATAGAAAAGCCGGTGAAGGAACTCATTGATGAGATGGGTGAAGATGAAGCCAGAGCAAAAATAGAAGTAGAAGGTAAAGATGTTTCCTACAGGTATTCAGAGGTATTATTGTCTAATGAGCCTGATAAGACAAAGAGAGACTCCATAGATGAAAAAAGGAATAAGCTGGTAGAAAAACAGTTTAATCCGAAACTTTACATGTACTGGGATACTCTTCATGCGCAAGCCGGCAAACTAAGATTTGAATGCTACAATGATATGTTTTCTTATCTGAAAGGTGTGGACTTGTCCCGGTTAAAATCGGATATGGAAAAACTTCTTGAAGTTACACACCAGATATACATTGATAATTTTGGAAAGCTCCTTTTATCGGAAACAGGTATCGAGCTTGATAACTCAAAGAAGAGCGATTTTGCTTATCTTAAAAGAGCTACCAAATATGATGTTTTTTTCAAAAAAGAAAGACTGGTTGAACTTTTTAAGCAAACACTTGCTTTGATGGGTATAGACCTTGACAGGCAAAAAAATATTTTTCTTGATGTTGAGGAGAGGAAGAATAAATCTCCCAGAGCTTTCTGCTGTACGGTAAAAATTCCTGATGAGATTTATCTTGTTATAATGCCTAAGGGCGGCCAGGATGATTTTGAAGCCATGTTTCATGAGGGCGGGCATGCAGAACATTTCAGCAATACCAGATCTTCTCTTGATTTTGAATATAAATTTCTTGGAGATAGTGCTGTTACGGAGGGATATGCATTTGCAATGGAAAATCTTATGCAAAACAAAGAGTGGCTTGTTTATTTTCTTAAAATGAGCCCTGAATATGCACGAGAATTTGTTTATTTTTCAAATGTTGCAAAGCTTTGGTTTTGCAGGCGCTATGCCGGGAAACTTAAATACGAGCTCATCCTTCATGGAAGTGATCCAATTTCAGGAAAAGATGCAATATACAGGCAGATTTTAACTGCTGCAAACTTAATGCAGTATTCTTCTGCTGATTACTTAAAAGATGTAGACGATAGTTTTTACTGCGCAGATTACATCAGGGCCTGGGTCTTCGAAGCTCAGCTAAAAGATCATATGCACCAAAAGTTTGGCTATGGGTGGTTCAGGCAAAAAAAGGCCGGGGATTTTTTGAAGGAATTATGGAGTTATGGGATGAAATATGATCCTGTTGAGATCTTGCAGCAGCTTGGTTATAAGGATCTGGATATAAACTATTTGATATATTCTTTGATGGAAGAAATAAAAAAGAATAAATAAAAATAATTAAAAAGAATTCAAGAAAGGAAAGCAATGGACCTTAAGTCTAAAATAAGAAATATCCCTGATTTTCCCAAGAAAGGAATTGTATTCAGGGACATAACACCTCTTATAAGAGATAGCCAAGCTTTCAAATATGCTATTGATGAAATGGCCAGTCAATACGAGGGTAAAAAAATTGACGCAATTTTAGGTGCTGAAGCAAGAGGTTTTATCTTTGGCTCTGCCCTGGCTTATAAGATTGGCGCTGGTTTTATCCCTGTAAGAAAACCAGGCAAGCTTCCTTACAAAACATGCAAGGTTTCCTACGATCTTGAATATGGGAGCAATGTTCTTGAAATGCATATTGATGCAATTAATAAAGGAGATAAAATATTAATAGTTGATGATCTTATAGCAACAGGTGGAACAGCAAAAGCTAAAGCAGAACTGGTTGAAAACAGGGGTGGAGAAGTGGTTGGTTTATGTTTTCTTATTGAACTTGAATTTTTAAATCCAAGAAAAGTATTATCAAACTATGACGTATTTTCAATGATAAAATATGATTCTGAATAAGGGGTGATCTAATTTGGCAAACAAGGGAAAAAATAAAAAAACAAAGGGCGGTAATGGCGAGGATAAGGAATTAAAAGATCGGCTTGGCGAAATGGAAGGAAGCTCAAGCGATACTGAAAAAGCAAGTAGTCCTCAAGACGAAGAAGTAAAAAGAAGAGAAGAAGAGGAAATGATCAAAAAGCTCCAGGAAGAAATAGATAAATTGACTACCAAAGATATTATTGTCCAAATGATGATGTCGCTTTCAAGCCTTGCCTATAAAAAAATGGGTATTCCCATTGGAGTAAATGACAGGTACAAGGATAAGATGCAGGCAAAACTGGCAGTTGATTGTTTTGATGCGCTGCTTAAGGCAGTTTCTGATGAAGTTAGCGCGGAAGAGAATGAAAATTTGAAATCATCTTTGTCAAATTTACAGATTAATTTTGTGAAAACTTTCATTTAAATTCTAAGGGAGGTAACTTATGGCAATTTGGAAATGCAGCAGCTGTGGTTATGAAAAGGAGAGTAGATGCAAGCCAAAAAAGTGTGAATGCGGAGCTAAAGACAGTTTTGGAAAAAAATAAATAGACAATTTTTTATTTTTCACCTAAATGTACGTGAAATCTAGATTTTGAGCCAACCCATTTTACATATGTAAGCTCAATAGGTGTATTATTCTTTAAAAAT
>JAHILC010000056.1 GCA_018897225.1 Actinomycetota bacterium | reverse complement strand
TCTTTAGGACTTATAATGGTGGCGTTGACAAAAGGTTCCTGTATTTCTTTGATTTTCTCTTCTGCCGGAAAATCTGAAGGTCTTTTAACTTCAATCATCTCGTCGTCACTTTTAATAATCTTATAAGCAACATTGGGCGCAGTAGTTAGAAGACTTAAGCCATATTCCCTTTCCAGTCTTTCTTTTACAATTTCCATATGGAGAAGTCCTAAAAACCCGCATCTGAAACCAAAACCAAGCGCATTTGAAACTTCAGGAATATAATCAAGCGAAGAATCGTTTAAAGATAATTTGCCGAGGGCATCCCTTAATTCCTCATAATGTAATCCTTCTATTGGGAACAATCCGCAATAAACCATTGGTTTGGGTTTCTTATATCCGGGAAGGCTGACTTCCGAAGGATCCTTTGCGCTGGTAACAGTATCACCAACCA
Source organism: Actinomycetota bacterium (assembly GCA_018897225.1). GTDB lineage: Bacteria > Actinomycetota > Humimicrobiia > Humimicrobiales > Humimicrobiaceae > JAHILC01. The sequence goes on along the minus strand of JAHILC010000056.1, from coordinate 4,724 downwards.
TTATATTGCCTACTTCTTTAATTCCGGTAATTATATATCCAACTTCACCTGCAACAAGCTGGTCTTTTTTTATCATTTTTGGATTTAATACACCAACTTCTTCAACAGTTGTAAAAGCATTCTCAGCTATAAATTTTATCTTCATCCCGGTATCGATATAGCCATTTACAACTCTTATTAATACGACTATTCCTCTATACGAGTCGTATTGCGAATCAAATATTAAAGCCTGCAGCGGGTTTTCAACGCTACCACTGGGAGGCGGGATATCAATCACGACTCTGTCAAGGATTTCCGATACGCCTTCTCCTGTTTTTGCGCTGATTTGCAAAATCCTGCTCTTTTCAACTCCCAATATACTTCCAAGTTCCTTGATTACTTCTTCGGTCCTTGCGCTTTTAAGGTCTATCTTATTAATTACAGGAATTATCTCCAGCTCATTTACAAGCGCGAGGTATACATTTGCAAGGGTTTGTGCTTGAATTCCCTGCGTTGCATCAACTACCAGTATAGCGCCTTCACACGCAGCAAGACTTCTTGAAACTTCATAACTAAAATCAACATGGCCCGGAGTATCTATAAGGTTAAGGATATACTGGTTATTATCAAGCTTGCAGTCATAAAGAACCCTGACAGCATGTGCTTTTATTGTAATACCCCTTTCCCTTTCAAGATCCATATCATCAAGATATTGATCTAACATATCTCTAGGGCTTACTGTTTGAGTCATCTCAAGAATCCTGTCAGCAAGAGTAGATTTGCCGTGATCTATATGTGCAATTATTGAAAAATTCCTAATTAATTTATTATCAGTCATTTGGCGCCGATTCTACTTTTTTACTTCCTTTAAGGTTTTTAAACAGGTTAAAAACAAACTTTACTTCTTCCATTTTGAAAATATATGTAAAAAAGATATATAAACCTGCTCCCAGAATTATTATAGATAAAAGAATGATTATATGATACCAGAGATTGATATAGGCGTACTTTTCCAAAAAGGACCACGAAAAGTATATTGCTGCCCCCATTATTGCTGATGAAAGTAGTATTTTGCCAAATGATTTTGCTATTCTTTTCCCACCCAGAAAACCGACTTTTTTTCGCAGTATGAAAGTCAGTGTTAAAACATTGTATGCAGCTACAAGCGAGGTTGAAAGCGCCACACCTGCAACATTTAAAAATTTAATAAACAACCAGTCAAGAAACACATTTACAAGAATTGAAACAAGCGCTACCTTCAGAGGAGTTTTAACATTTTTAAAAGCATAAAAAATTCTGTTTAAAATTATAAGCAGACCGAAAAAAATAAGCCCTACGCTTTGAAAAATAAGTATAGTTGCTACTTTTGCTGTGTCTGCCGGTGTAAAATTATTATGCTCGAATAATAATTTTATTATAGGGTGACTTAAAATAACAAGTCCTGTTACTGCAGGAAGCATTATATAACCAATTTCTCTTACGCCAAGGGAAAAACTTTCCTTTATTCCTTTTATATCTTCAGTGGCAGCCTGTCTTGAAATCAATGGATATAATACGGTAATAACAGCAACGCTAAAAACCCCAAAAGGCAGGTTTGCAACCCGCCAGGCAATATCGAGGGCAGTAGTATTACCTGCACCCAGGGCAAGAGCAAAAAATTTATCGACGCTGACGTTTACCTGTACAGCGCCAAGACTTAAAAGTATGGGAAGCATAAGCGATAAAATCTCTCTAACAGCCTTATTTTTAAAATCTATTTTAAAACTATATTTTATTTTTGAAACTTTTAGCTGTGGAATCTGTATTATAAGCTGCAGCGCTGACCCTACCATCGTCCCAATGGCAATGCTTATGATACCCAACCTGTGGCTTAGAAGTATGACAAAAAGGATAGTCATGATGTTCAATACAAATGGTGCAAAAGAAGGTATTGTAAAAATATTATGAGAATTTAAAATACCTGTGGTCAACCCGGAAATACTGAGCGTCAATACAGAAAAAGACAGTATCCTGCTCATAATAACAAACTTATTAATATCCATAAGATTATTTGCAATTTTTGACAAAAGGATACCTATTTGCGGAGAAAAAATAAAAATTACCAGCGAAATGAAAATAAAAAATAAAACCATTATATTGGTGACAGAATTTATAAAAATCCTGATTTCTTCCTTTTTTTTCTCCTTCAAATAAGAGGAATAAATAGGTATAAAAGCTGCAATAATCAACGATTCTGCAAAAAGGATTTTAAAAAGGTTTGGGATGAAAAAAGCCCAGGTATATGCATCTGTATCGTAGCTTATTCCAAAATACCCAGTCATTATCTGGTCCCTGGCTAATCCTGATATTTTGGAAAGGAGTGTTATGATTATAACAATTACAGTTGCGCTAAAAATTCTTTTACGGGAAAGCAAATAATCTTCGTGTACGTCCTGCATAATGAACGGTATTATAACATTTTAATCGAGCTAATTATAGATAGATTGGCAGTTTTTTGTTTAAATTTAAATACCCAGTTGACAAAGAAATGCCGAATGCTAAAATCCGATTGTGACTAATATCTATAAAAAAAAGGAAAACTACAAGATCATCTTCTGTAATCCACCCTATTATCAATTTATCAAAGTTCCATTTGTATACCAGAATTTAGGGCTTGGCTATTTAGCAGCAAATCTTAAAGCGAATGGTTATGGAGATGTAAAAATCTACCAATTTGACGCTCCGAGCACAGTAGCGGGTACAAGTAAAAACTTCGAAGTATTTGAAGAATATGATCCTAGTTGGGGAGAGAGTTATTACAGGGAGATGAATGATGCCAATAACCCCATCTGGTTAGAAATAAAAGAAATACTCGAAAAAGAAAAACCTGATATCTTAGGTATAACCTCCATGACGCCACAGGCTGAATGCGCAAGGATTTTAGCAAGAATCATGAAAGATATTAATCCAAAAACGACTATTATCCAGGGAGGTATTCATGCTTCTTTAATGCCTGAAGAAATACTGGCAAAAAGCCCGGTTGATATTGTAGCCCTGACAGAATTCGATCTGCATATAGCTCAATTAACAGATCATTTACGCAAAGGGCTTCCTTTGGAAAAAATTCCTAATATTGCATATAGAAATGAGAAAAATGAAATAATAACAACGGAAAGAGTGCTGCCAATACAAAATATTGATGAAACACAGCATCCAGTTAGAGAAATTCATACGGTTGGTGAAAACAAGCCGACAATCCCTGCATTAATGCCAATGATTACATCCCGGGGCTGTCCTTATAATTGCACTTTCTGTGCAAGATTATCACTATTGGGACATAAAGTCAGATACAGGAGCGCTGAAAACGTAGTTGAAGAAATAGAAATGCTCTATAAAAATTACAGGACTAGAAACATTATTTTTGAAGATGATACTTTCACTTTAAATAAACCCAGGCTCTTGAGAATTTTTGAATTATTAAAAGAAAAAAAACTTGATATTAGCTGGGAGTGCCAAACAAAAGTAAATGTTGTAAGTAAAGAGCTAATCAAATTGTTAAAAGACAATGGCTGCAAAAGAATCTCAATAGGGGCAGAAAGCGGAAATCAGGAAATCCTGGATTCAATTAATAAAAAACAGACGATAGAGCAAATCAGGGATGCGTCTAAAATTATTCGAGAAGCTGGTATAAATTTAAGCCCATTCTTTATGCTTGGTTACCCTAATGAAACTAATAAAACAATAGAGGATACTTTTAACTTAATAAAAGACATCGATTGTTACACTGCCCATGTTTATCCTCTGATTCCCATGCCGGGAAGTAAACTATATGAAGATGTCAAAGCTAAAGGAAATATAAAAGAAGATCGCTGGTTTTTTTATTTCTTCTGGAACGTTAATGTCTATAAAAGAGATTATCTGACGTCAAAAGAAGTATATGATAAATTCATTGAAATCAGAAAATATGTGGAAACAAAAAGAAGAGATGCTGCTAAGAAATTATCAAGGAATCCTAAATACATTCTTAGAAGAGTTTATGAGAGTCTTTATTCACCAAAACAATTACTATACCTGGCAAAAAGATTTTTTAAACTTCAATTCTCGAAATAATGGCGCTAACATTTTTTACGATATCTTTGGAAAAAACCTTTATTTTTTATAAAAAGGCTGTTAAAATAGCTCGTCATATAAATTAGCAGATTATTAGCATTAACAGTTGTTAACAGGTTTGCTATTTGAATGGCTTAATTGTTCTTGCATAAAGAAATTATAAGTGTGGTTTATAAATATTAGGGAGGTTTTAAATATATGCCAAATATCAAATCTCAAGAAAAAAGAGACAGACAGAATATTAAGAGAGCTTCCAGGAATCAGGCTGCCAAAAGCAAAATAAAAACATTAAATAAAAATTTTCGAGCTTCAGTTGCGTCAAACCAGGTTGATGAAGCTAAGGAAAGTATGAACAAATATTTCAAGGCGCTTGATAAGGCTGCAAAAACAAATACCGTTCATAAGAACTTTGCTGCAAATAAAAAATCAAAAGCAGCAAAATTATTAAATAAAGCTAAAAGCAAATAAAGGCTTATTAGTTAACATCTGTTATTTCTGAAATCATCTTCATGATCAGGTTCTTTGGGGCTGTTTCCTGTGTCCTGAAAAGAACATCGTAATTACTTAATATTTCAAAAACTTTTGCTATCTCTCCCCTGCTGTATTTTTTGCTGCTTTTTATATATTTATTCATAAGTTTGGTAACAATGTAGGGT
>JAHILC010000006.1 GCA_018897225.1 Actinomycetota bacterium | reverse complement strand
ATTTTTAATTTTTTTGGCAACTTTTATATTAATTCCTTTCATGTTTTCTTTGAAAAGATATTCATCGGTTAAGTCATCACCTATGCATACAATAAGTGATTTTTCTGTATATCCTTCTCTTTTCTTAATAATTTTTATTACTTGACCCTTATCAATATTTATTGGAATTATTTCGATAACTTTTTTCATCACCATTACCTTTATAGGGTTATTTTTTTCATAAAAATTAATTATTTCCTTAATTTTGGGAAGAAATTGCAAACTGTTTTTACTGCAATTTCTATAATGGATTGCTAAGGATATTGCTTTGTCTTCGATTTTAAAACAAGGATGAGATGTTAGTAAATTCTCAATGTCTTTTTTTATAGATTTAATCAATTTGCAAATATTGCTTTTTTTAAAAAGATCATATTTATTTTTTATAAGCAATTGAGAACCATGGGTACCTGCAATATTTATCTTTTCTAAAAAATTTATTTCTGAAACTAAAATAAGGTTTTCAATAGTTCTCCCACTGATTATAGTCAATACTATTTTTTTGTTATTGCTTATTTTTTTAAGCAGCATTATTTTATTTTTGCTTAAAGAAGCACTGAGAGGGTTTTTTCTTATTCTTGCAAGAGTACCGTCATAATCAAGAAATAAAAAAAATTTTCCTGAATATTCTATTCTTTTTTTTAATTCATCTAATAAGAGATTATCCTCAAATAAAAAACTATTTCTTTTCTCCAATATTTCAGATTTGGTTTAAATAAAAATAATTTAAAAAATTCTTACACCACTTAAATACATCATTTTGTTTTACTTGCTCCTGGAGCACAAGCATATTTTGTACTTTTTCCTTTTCGTCAAATTCAAGTGCCAGTTTAATTTTATTTGCAATTTCTTCAATGTCGTAAGGATTAATGAGAACAGAGCGCTCTTTCATTTCTTCAGCTGCCCCGGCAAATTTGCTTAGAATCAAAACACCGCTTCCACCGAGCTTAGACGCTACATATTCTTTTGCGATCAGATTCATGCCGTCCCTTAAAGAAGTTATGAGACATATATCTGCTACTTTATAATATGCAATAAGCTTTTCCTGTGAAAGCGATTTATAAATATAAGTAATAGGGGACCACATTTCAAATGAATATTTTCCGTTTATTTTACCCGTAAGTTCATCGATTTCTCTTTTAAATGTTATATATTCTTCAACTTTTGATCGGCTTGGAACTGCAATCTGAAGGAAAATAATTTTTCTTTTATATTCCGGATAAGTTTCAAAAAAATAGTCTATTGCTCTAATTCTTTCTTTTATGCCTTTGGTGTAATCTAGCCTTTCTACGCTTAAAACAATTCTTATATTTTTTAATGATTTTTTTATTTTGTTTTCCAGTGCTATAGTTTCTTTTTTACTGGCAAAGCTTGAAAAATGATTGTAATCAATACTTATCGGAAGGTTTATTATATGGACAAATCTGTTATTTAGCCTTACCATAAATTTATAAAAGTCGACTTCCAAACCTAAAATTTCCCTACAGCAAGCAAGAAAATTAATAGCATCTCTTCTTGTCTGAAACCCTACGACATTTGAACCGAGGATTCCTTCAAGTATTTGTGATGCCCAGGGTAAAACTCTTAAAGTTTCAAAATTCGGGAAGGGTATATGCAGGAAATATAAAATTTTCAATTCATCATTTTTATTTCTAAGCATTCCGGGAACTAACGCAAGATGATAGTCATGTACCCAGATTATATCTTCTGAAGTAACCTCAGAAAAAACTTCATGGGCAAATTTCTTGTTTGTCTTTAGATAAGTTCTCCAATAAGCAGAATCAAAATAACTTTGGAAAATAAATCCATGAAATAACGGCCATAGTGTTCTGTTTGAAAAGCCTCTGTAATAATCTATTATTTCATTACTGGAAAGGTTTACTAATTTTAAATCATAAGAAGCACCATTATCACCCGGTAAACTCATTTTTTTTTCAATAAACTTGCTGTTTCCGGATAGCCCGCTCCAACCTATCCACAATCCACCTGTTTTTTTCAGAATAGGATCCAGAGCTGTTACCAACCCTCCTACACTTTTTTT
>JAHILC010000055.1 GCA_018897225.1 Actinomycetota bacterium | reverse complement strand
TAACTGCATATAAATAACGCTCCTTTCTTTTTCATATTATTTTGAATTATTAATTCATTAATCAATTTAACTTTCTATTTTAATCTTCGTCTTTTTTACATCCCTCTTTTCGGAAATATCTTTAGCTATCCTTTCACTCTCCAAGCGGCGGTTGTAAAAGCGCTGGGTAGGATAAGCAAAACCTATATCTTTATTCTGGACGAATTCTTTTAAAATATCTTCCCAAATCGCCTGCTCGCTGTCTCGACGGTGTTGAGGTTCACAAAGATAACGAATAGTAAGTAAAACCCCGCTATCTTTTACGCAGGTATAAACAATTGGGGTAAGTTTAGAATATAATATCATAAATTTTTTACTGGCCTCTTTTACTCTTTTTTCTGCTGCTTTGCTTAAGGGTTCAGCATCCTTATCAGCAATTTTCTGTAATATTTTTTTGGCTTTCTTCCAATTGCTTTCGAAAGTTATAAGGACCGGAATTTCATTCCAGATATACTGAAATCCTTTGCTGTAATTTGCCAGAACTTCACTCAACACCATGCCGTTAGGAATATGCATAATTCGACCAGTACTCTGGTCAGCATTTACCCAATTACCGATCTCCAAAAGAGTAAATTGGAAAACCCGGGTATCGATAACATCCCCGGCATAATTCCCAATCTGAATCCGGTCTCCCACAGAAAAAGGTCTCCGGCTGATAATAAAGAGCCAGCCCGCGAAATTTGAAACTACATCTTTTAAGGCAATGGCTATACCGGCTGACAATAAACCTAAGTAAGTAGCTATGGATTGGAAGCCTTTAAACCACAAGCGACCTATTAAAAACACGCCTAAAATAATCACCACATAACCGGAGGTCTTCCTCCATGAGTAACGAATGCGTACATTTTCAGTCCGACGCCATACTATCTTCGCAATAATAGAGTAAAGAACCCATAAAACTAAGCTAATAACCAGGGAAACAAATATCTTAATCTGTACCTCAGGACTCAAGTCCAGAGCTTTCTGTATCCAATCCATTAAATTTTTCATATTTAGTTTATCCTCTCTGTCTTTAAGAGCAGTTTTTTATACTACATTCAATATTAAAATTCCTTCTTTTTAAATAATATTTAAAAAAAGTTCTATTAGTATTCACCAATATTCTTTAAATCAAGTGATTCTTTAGAATATTAAAGAGGTTCTGTCTTATTATTTATTGTTTAAAAATTAAACATATAACCCTATTTAGTCAAATGTACAAAGGCATTTATAGTTCTCTTAAAGTTTATCAGAGGTGTTTTTTTGCAACATTTTTCTTTTCTTATTAAACATGATTATAGTACCGATTACTCCAATCAAAAAACCTATGGGACAGGCAAAGATGGCTATAAGAAAGAATATCACTTCAAAGGCTTTCATCGGGTAGCTTAATACAGTAATATGGCTGGTAATCTGCTCTAAGCCATAAAAGATATTATGAAGTAAGGCAAAGACAAAAAATCCTGCAGCAGAAGTCCCGGTCAGTATTAAAAACTTTTTAAGCTTCCCCTCTACCTTTTGTACTAAAGTTAAACCAATTAGTACACCACCCAATATAACCAGAATAACTCCGGAAATTATCATAAAAGTACCACTTATAAGTCCTCTAAATGCGGGGATGAAAATTATACTTATTGCTAAAACAAAAACTGCTACTAACAAATAAAATGTTATAGTTAAGGTGTTTTCTTTTTGACTCTCTGCAACTAAACCCATGCTTTTCACCTCCTTTCAGCTGAATAAAATATGGTTTTAAGAGATAAACCTAAAGAATCTTTTGTGTTTAAATAATAACATATTTTAATAATTCTTAAAAATCTTACGAAAATGGAATCCATAGACAGCATAGGTTATGGCCATAGGTAAGAGTTGCGGACGCCGAAATAAAGTCCAGAAAAAGATTTTCCAATAATAAATTCTTTCCTTCCCTATTATACCCAGCTGCCAGATAGATTTAAGGAACGCAGTAAGATAACAAAGATGAAATTGATATCTCTTCTTTTGTAAAGGTTTCATATTTCTTAAAAGCATCAGGATACGTTCATAGTAACACTTGGGAGAATAAATGGTATTTAGAACTCTTTTGTAGCCATCGATAAGTGCTTGATAGTTCATTTTTGGAATAAAATTAATGGAAAGGTCGGTGTTGTCACCGGTAGCTTCTTTTAATAATCTATTCTCTCGGATAAGTCGTTGGTAGAGTTTAGTACCCCGAGGAGCGTTTAATAGCCCGACCATGGCGCTGACAATTCCACTTTTTTGGATGAATTCAATCATTCTTTCAAAAATTGCCGGTGTATCATTATCAAAGCCCACAATAAACCCTCCGCTAACTATTAAACCAAACTTTTGTATTTTCTTAACACAAGCTATTAGATCACGATTTTTATTTTGTAACTT